>NZ_ASSI01000014.1:0-87749 GCF_000466765.1 Burkholderia sp. AU4i
TCGACCTGCACGAAGGCGGCTACCTGTTCCTCGCGACGCCGGCAGGCGACGCGACGCTGCGCGAGAACCATGCGCTGCAGACGAGCCTCGGCGCGGATATCCGGCTGATGGACCGCGATGCGCTGCGCGCGAAGTTTCCGTGGCTGAACGTCGACGATCTCGTATCGGGCTCATATGGCGTGAGCGGCGAAGGCTGGTTCGACGGCTACGGGCTCGTGCAGGCATTGCGCAAGAAGGCGCAGGCGCTGGGCGCGCGCTACGTGCCGTCCGACGTGACGGCGGTGGTGCGCGACGGCCGCAAGGTGACGCATGCGGTCACGGCCGACGGCGAACGCCATGCGTGCGACACGCTCGTCAACGCGGCCGGTGCGTGGGCCCGCACGCTGTCGTCGATGATGGGCATCGACATCCCCGTCCATGCGCGGCGGCGCAGCATCTTCAACGTGTCGTCGCCCGCCAGGCTCACGGATTGCCCGCTGCTGATCGACCCGACCGGCGTGTATTTCCGGCCGGAAGGGCGCACGTACATCTGCGGGACGTCGCCGAGCCCGGATCGCGATCCGGACGACCTGCCGCTCGACGAAGTCGACCACGACCTGTTCGACGAGGTGATCTGGCCGACGCTCGCGAACCGCGTGCCGGAGTTCGAGGCGCTGCGCGTGGAGAACTGCTGGTCCGGGTACTACGAGTACAACGTGTTCGACCACAACGCGATCATCGGGTATCACCCGGACCTCGACAACGTCGTGTTCGCGAACGGCTACAGCGGTCACGGGCTGCAGCAAGGGCCGGCGACGGGGCGCGGGGTCAGCGAACTCATTCTGGGCGGGCGTTACGACACGCTCGACCTGTCGTCGCTCGGCTGGGCGCGCGTGCTGGAAAACCGGCCGATCGTCGAAAAGAACGTCGTGTAGCGCGGCGTACCCCGCCCCGTGTGGTGGGCGGGATTCTCCTTGTGTCTCGACTCATTGGCCCGACCGTGTCGGGCCTTTTTTTGTTGCGCGTGTCAGCCGGCGCCGTAGATCGCGTCGCGCAGATCGATCGTGTACTGGCCGTTCATCCCTTCGTAAAGCGTGTTCGACAGCGACACGACGGTGAGCCCCCGGGCGCGGTCGACGAACCACGAATGCCCGTACACGCCGCCCCAGCGCCACGTGCCCACCGACTCCGGCGATGCTGCCGCGAGCGGGTCGCGCAATACCGAGAACCCGATTCCGAACCCCGCGCCGGGAAGATCGGGCAATTCGAGGTTGCCGGTGTGGATGCGGCCCATCTCGTCGACCAGGTCGGCCGGCAATAGCGAGCCGCCACCGGCACGCAGCGTGTCCAGCAGGTTCAGCACGTCGCCGGCGGTGCCGACCATCCCGGCGCCGCCCGACGGGAAGGCATCCGCGTCGAGCGCGCGCGACGGCGAATACGTCACGCCGACGGTTCCGTCGAAGATCGGCACGGTCTCGTTTTCGGCGAGCCGGTGCGGTTGCGGCGTGTCGTTGACGTAGGGCGTCGCGAGCCGCGCGGGATCGCGTGCGACGAATCCCGTGTCGCGGGCGCCGAGCGGGCGGAGCACGAGCGTGTCGATGGCGTCGGCGAGCGGCAGCCCGCTGACGGCCTCGATCAGCGCGCCGACCACGTCGATGGAAAGCGAATAGTTCCAGCCGGTTCCCGGCGCGAACTGCAGCGGCACGCTCGCGATCCTGCGCAGGTTTTCGGCGAGCGTGATCGATGCGGCATCGAGCCCGTCGGAGGCACCCGCGCGTGCATAGGGGCCGGTCGCGTCGGCTTCCGTGAAGCGATAGCCGAGGCCGGCCGTATGCGTGAGCAGGTGGCGCACCGTGATCACCGGCACGCTGCCGTCGCGCAGCGCCGGGCGGAATTCGGGCAGCCAGCGCGTGACGTCGTCGTCGAGCGACAGCTTGTGTTGCGCGACGAGCGCCATGGCGGCCGCCGAGACGATCGGCTTCGTCACCGATGCGAGCCTGAACAGCGTGTCCTCGCGCATCGGCGTGCGCGCTTCGCGATCGGCGAACCCGGCCGCGCGGCGATAGACGAGTTCGCCGTCGCGTGCGATCAGGACGACCACACCGACGAGGCGATGTGTTTCGAGTTGACGGGACAGTACCGCATCGACGCGCTCGGCGAGTGCGGAATCGGCCGACGGCTGCCGGGATGATGCGCGGTTGGGGATCATCGAAGACTCTGTCGTGAAAGGTGAGCCGACATGGTAGGCGGCATGCGCCGGAAGAGGCGTTTATCCATACGTCGAACAGGGCTTCGTGCGCCGCACCGGCCGGCGCGGGCGGCCACGGGGCAGGAGATTGAACCGGGCGCCACGGCAGCCGCGTTGCGGTGCGTCATGCCGGGCCTGCGCCGGGCAGCCGCCAAAATATGCCCCAAGCGGCGGGCGGCGTTCGTTAGAATCTGCTGTCGTCGAGGAAACAGCGCAATTGCATTGGGGCAGGGCGGTATCGCGTCGCGGACACTGCTTGCCCGGAATTCATCGTTCATTTTTCACCGGAGGCGAGCATGCCAGGTTTACTTCCCGATGTTGACCGCGAGGGGCTCCTCGAATATTCGGTGGTGTACACCGATCGCTCGGTCAACCATATGTCGCAACGCTTTCAGGGCGTCATGCGCGACATCTCCGGCACCCTGAAAAAAGTCTACAACGCGAAGTCGGTCGTGATCGTCCCGGGCAGCGGGACGTTCGGCATGGAAGCCGTCGCGCGGCAGTTTGCAACGAACAAGAAGTGCCTGGTCATCCGCAACGGCTGGTTCAGCTTCCGCTGGTCGCAGATTTTCGACATGGGCAGCATTCCGTCCGAAACGACGGTGCTGAAGGCGCGCCCGGTCGAAGCGGGGCGGCAGGCCGCGTATGCGCCGGCCCCGCTCGACGAAGTGGTCGCTGCGATCAAGGAACACAAGCCGGATCTGGTCTTTGCGCCGCACGTCGAGACCGCGTCCGGGATGATGCTGCCCGATGCGTATCTGCGCGCGGTGGCCGACGCCGTGCATGCGGTCGGCGGCATGTTCGTGCTGGATTGCATCGCGTCCGGCACGGTGTGGGTCGACATGCAGGCGAGCGGCGTCGACATCCTGATCAGCGCGCCGCAGAAGGGCTGGAGCGCGTCGCCGTGCTGCGCGATGGTCATGCTGAGCCCGCTCGCCCGCGAGCGCATCGACGGCACGACCAGCACCAGCTTCGCGTGCGATCTCCGCAAGTGGCTGCAGATCATGGAAGCCTACGAGGGCGGCGGGTTCGCATACCACGCGACGATGCCCACGGACAGCCTCACGACGCTGCGCGACGTGATGAAGGAAACCGAGGCATACGGGTTCGACAAGGTGAAGGCGGAGCAGCTCGAGCTCGGCAAGCGCATTCGCGCGCTGCTGGCCGACAAGGGTTTCCGGAGCGTCGCGGCTGAAGGCTTCGAGGCGCCGGGTGTCGTGGTCAGCTACACGGACGACGACGCGATTCGATCGGGGAAGAAGTTCGCCGACGTGGGCTTGCAGATCGCGGCCGGCGTGCCGCTGCAATGCGACGAGCCGGAGGATTTCAAGACCTTCCGTCTGGGGTTGTTCGGTTTGGACAAGCTGCATGATGTCGACGGTGCGGTTGCGCGGTTTGCCGACGCGCTGGAGCGGATTCTCTAAGCCGCTTTGCGGACCTGGGCGAGGCTGTGGGCGGTGGGGCGTTGTACCCGCGGCCTGCCGCCTCGCCCGATTCGTTTTCATGGTCTCGTTCGATGTGTGCGCCCGGGCTCCGGGTTCGACGGACTCATCCGCGGCGGGGCCGATCCATCCGCCTGTACGGCTTATCTGAAAGGCTCGCATGGCATACATCATTCGACACGAAGTTCCGCCGGTATCCACCTACATCGCCATTCGTCTCGCCGCAGGGTTGAGCAGGAAGTCGGAACAGGCCGCGACGATCGGGTTGAAGAACGGGCTCTTCAGCGTCGTGGCTTACTGCGACGGTGTGCCGGTCGGAATCGGCAGGGTCATCGGCGACGGCGGCTGTTTCTTCGAGATCGTGGACATCGCGGTGTTGCCCGCTCACCAGAAGAAAGGCGTAGGTGACCTGATCATGCGGGCGCTGATGGGTTACGTTCACGAGAATGCACCGCCGACCGCGTATGTCAGCCTGATGGCCGATCACGGTACACCGAAGTTCTACGAACGCTATGGTTTTCAGCCGTCATCGCTGCCGGAGAAGGCGGGGATGTTCCTGCGGATTGCGTAGCGTGCGGGAGGCCGATCGTCGCAGGTGATCGCTGGCCGTCGACAATGCCGGAGACAGTAGATGTGCGTGCTCACCGTCGCTCATCGTGGCGACGGTCCGGTCTTCCTCGAGTTTGTCGACACGCTTTTTCACTGAGCGCGCGTGCTTTTCGTTGTCGTGTTCACGGCCCCAGGCGGCGACGCGTTTGCTGCCGATGGCGAGCCGGTCAATTTCCTTTTATTCGGCGGCACGGCGCACCTGCGCCGCCGCGTCGGCATCGACGATCCGAATAGGCCACAGGTCGGCTGGCGCCGTGCGTTCGGCAATACCCGGCGATACGCAGCAATGCGCACCCGGGCTCGACTTTGTCGTTCGCGAGCGACGGGCCGCTGCTCCGCACGGTCATCGTAGCTTTCGTTGCGCTAACAACGACCTCGGCGGAACAAGTCGGCACGACGTCGGCAGCCGAACCATTCAGCGAATGCACTCAACGAAATCCGGAAGCTCGATTGCGTTGCTGACGTGCTATATCGAAACTGCTCGGGGTTGATCGCCAGTTGAAGCCAATTTTGCCCCGGCAATGCACGCTAATCCCACTCCATCCGTTGCAATCAATTCGCAAGGATTGGCAATATCGGACTCGCCGGCCAATCGCTGATTAATATGTGTGGCGACTTAGTGGAAGACGAAAAATATATTGGACGTCACGAAATGGATGTTGCATTGTTCACGCATTCGATGCGATCGCAGAAAATGAGCTGAGCGGTGTAGCGCCGCACAAGCAGAGAACGTCATATGCGATTGCGGTCGTGGCTCCTGTTCCCGGAGTCGCGGCCTGGACGATCCGCGGCGTGCGCGATGCCTGTGCGCGCGCGTATGCAGGATCGGCGCAACAGACAAAGAAAAGCGGCGAAAAGGACCTGAGAAGATGAAGGAGACGCGACGGACGCGGGCGGCATTCCGGATCGGGCGCAAACCCGACCCGGCTTCGCCGCTACGCCCAGATCGAGATCTGTTCGACCGACAACGCGGTCGCGACGGCAGGGCGGCGGAGCATGCGCTCCGTATGCGCGGCCCAATGTTCGAACCCGCGCATGTCGAGCTTCAGTATGTTCCCCCATTTGAAAAATATCAGCAGCATCGGATCGACGATCGAGTAGTGCTCGCCGAGCGCCCAGTCGCGCGCCGCGAGCCGTTCGTCGATCTGCGCATACGCAGCGAGGATGCCCGTGCGGCCTTTCGCGCGAATGCCGTCGTGCGCAGCCGGGTCCTCGCTGAAACGCGACGGATGGAAGTTGAGCGCGACCGTTCCGGGCAACACTGACGCCAGCCAGTTCATCCACTCGACGGCACGTGCGAGGCCCATCGGGGTATCGGGCACGAGCCGCGCCTGCGGAAAGCGCAGCGCGAGATAAAGCAGGATCGCCGACGACTCCGTCAGCACTTCGTCGCCGGTGTGCAGCACGGGCACCTTGCCTTTCGGGTTGAGCTGCCGGAATTCGGCGCTCTGCGTCGCACCGTCCTTGATCGAGACGAGTGCGAGTTCGAATGGTTCGCCCAGCTCGCGCAGGATGACGTGCGGTGCAAACGAAAGATGGCCGGGGCAGTAGAACAGCGTATGAGTTGTCATATTGATTAAGTCTCCTATTTATCTCTGGTGGAGATGCTGACCGGGTTTGTCGTGTCGACGCGTCGCATGGTGCATGACGCCCGATCGAAAGTCAAAAGCGAAGGACGATGTGAAGGATCTTGCGGTTCGGTAAGACGAAGCCGGTCAGTGCGATGCGCGCGGGCCGGGATGAACGTGCGTTTCTGGAGCGTGATCGTGATGCGGATGATGAGCCTCGACGAATTGATCGACAGCGTGAAGACGTTTCTGGCCGGGATCGACCCGGGCGCGCCGGCGCGCGTGACCGCGCAGACGAACCTGCTCGACGCCAACCTGCTCGACTCGCTGTCGCTCGTGCACTTCGTGCTGTTCATCGAGCAGACGCTCAGGATCGACATCCCGATCGGCGACTTCGTGCTCGACTCGATCGCGTCGGTCGCGGCGATCTACGACCACTACGTGCTCGGCACGCCGCATGCCGCGAGCGCGTCGCGATGACGCCGGACGACCTGCTTCGTGACGAGTCGTTCACGTATTTCGCATACGGCTCGTGCATGAACCTCGCGAGCCTGTCGACGTCGCTCGGCTGCGACGCGGCGACGTACTTCGCGGGCGCGGCGCGGCTCGACGGCCATCGCCTCGCGTTCAATTACGCGTCGCTCAACGAGCCGGTCTGCTGCGCGAACATCGAGCCGGCTGCCGGTGCGATCGTCGAGGGCGCGCTGTATCGGTTGCCGATGCGCATGCTCGACGCGCTCGAGCGTCGCGAAGGCGTGCATCTCGGCCGCTACGTGCGCTACGCGGTCGAAGTGCTGGCGGCCGGCGGGCGGCGCGTACATGCGCTGACGTATCGCGGTGCGGTCACGCTCGATTGCGACGCCGCGCCGAGCGCGCGCTACCGCGACCTGCTGGTTCGCGGGCTCGCCGACGCGGGCGTGTCGGCGGCGTATCGCGAGCGCACGGTCGCCTACATGGCGGGGCTGCGCGATCGGCCGCCGCGTGCGGCATGACGGAATCAAGGCATCGTGCGCTCCACAAGAGCGCCCGATCCAGCGGTGCGTTCGCGACTTCGAACGTCGACGAGCGTTTTAAAGGCGCCCTAAGCGGGCATGTGAGCAAAAGGTTGAACATGAACCAGGCTTTCGACCATCCGCGCGTCATGCGCATCTTGCGCGTTGCCTGCGACGCAGCGCCCGGGCACAACGACGTACAACGAGCCCCCGGATCCGCAGCAACGCCACGAACGAACCTCGCGAGGCCGATGCGCACCTGATCCGCGCCCGCGAGCCGGATCGACACCCGCCCGGCGTGCCGCACACAGGTGTGCGGCACGCGGCACCCCGCATGCGAGAACGCGCCGACCGGAGGAGGACGGCTCGCCGCCTCGTGCGCTGGAGCGCGGGTGCCGCCGTCGGGCGACGCGTGCAAGACGCCGTGCGCAACGAATGACAATCGATCGCAAACAAGGAAAAAAATCATGGAGACGCTCGTATCGACCGTATTGCCCGCAGCGGGGGTGTCGGAAGACGCCGCCTATCGCAAGGTCGCGTGGCGGCTGATGCCGTTGCTGCTGTTCTGTTACCTGGTGTCGTATCTCGACCGCGTGAACGTGGGCTTCGCGAAGCTGCAGATGGCCGGCGATCTCGGGCTGTCCGACGCGGCCTACGGGCTCGGCGCCGGCATCTTCTTCTTCGGTTATTTCATCTTCGAGGTGCCGAGCAACCTGATCCTCCACCGCATCGGCGCACGCGTCTGGATCGCGCGAATCATGGTGACGTGGGGCGCGGTGTCCGCGCTGACGATGTTCGTCACGACGCCGACGGCGTTCTACGCGATGCGGTTCGTGCTCGGCGCCGCCGAGGCCGGCTTCTTTCCGGGCGTGATCCTGTACCTGACGTACTGGTATCCGGCCCATCGGCGCGGGCGGATCACGACGGTGTTCATGACGGCCGTTGCGCTGTCGGGCGTCGTCGGCGGCCCGATTTCCGGCTACATCCTGAAGGCGTTCGACGGCATCAACGGGTGGCACGGCTGGCAGTGGCTGTATCTGCTCGAAGGGCTGCCGTCGATCGTCGCGGGTTTGCTCGTCTACGCGCTGCTCGACGACCGGATCGCGCAGGCGAAGTGGCTGAGCGACGAGGAGCGCGCGCTGCTCGAACGCAACGTGAATGCCGAGGACGCGGTCAAGTCCCACCTGTCGCTCGGGGCGGTGCTCGCGAATCCGCGCGTGTGGCTGATGTGCGCGATCTACTTCTCGTTCGTGATCGGCCTGTACGGCGTCGGCTTCTGGCTGCCGACACTCATCCATGCGACGGGCGTGGCCGATCCGCTGACGATCGGGCTGCTGTCGACGGTGCCGTATGCGCTTGCGGTGGTCGCGATGATCGCGATCGCACGCAGTTCGGATCGCCTTCGCGAGCGCCGCTGGCACCTCGCGGTGCCCGGTGCGATGGGCACGGTGGGGCTCGTGCTCGCGGTCGGCTGGGCGCATCAGACGGGGCTTGCGATCGCGGCGCTGACGCTCGCGACGATGGGCATCCTCACCGCGATCCCGCTGTTCTGGAGCCTGCCGACCGCGTTCCTCGGCGGCACCGCGGCCGCCGCCGGGATCGCGATGATCAATTCGGTCGGCAATCTCGCAGGCTTCCTCGGCCCTTACCTGATGGGGCTGCTCAAGCAACTGACCGCATCGAACGACGCGGGCCTTTACATGATGGCCGGCTGCATGGCGCTGGGCGGACTGCTCGCGCTGTTGCTGCCGAAGGCGCTGGTGAACCGGTAGCGATGCGCGGCTTTTCCCCCATGCACGGAGACAGGACATGATCCACAACGAACCCGCACTGTTCCCCGACCAGTCGATCGGCGCCTCGCCGCAGCGCTTTCGGGACGCGATGTGCCGCGTGGCGTCGGCCGTTCACGTACTCACGAGCGACGGACCTGCCGGGCGCTGCGGCATGACGGCGACCGCCGTGCTGTCGGTGTCCGATGCGCCGCCGACGGTGCTCGTGTCCGTCAATCGCGGCAGCGTATCGGCGCAGCGGCTGATCGCGAACGAGGTGTTCTGCGTGAACACGCTCGGCGCCGCCGACCGGTTTCTCGCCGACGTGTTCGCGGGCCGGACCGCGCATGCGCGTGATGCGCGCTTTACGGTGGGCGAATGGGGCGAGCTCGCGACGCGCGCGCCGGTGCTGGCGAGCGCGCGCATCGCGCTCGACTGCCGGCTCGTCGCGTCGATGAGCGCGGCGACGCACGAGCTGCTGGTCGGCGAAGTCGTGGCGCTGCACTGTGCGGCGCCCGACGACGACACGCTCGTCTATCTGCAGCGGGAGTTCCGCGTCGTGTGACGACGCGTGCCGACAGGATGACCGACATGAAACGCGAAATCGTACTAGCCACCAACCGCTGCCGCGGCGAGATCCTCGCCGGCGGTTTTCGCACCGACGTCGCGCGCATCGCGCAGTGCGCACGTGCGCATCTCGGCGACTATGCCGACAACCCGCATGTGCGAGCGCTGCTCGTGGCGCTCGAGAACCGCTGCCTCGCATCGGGCCGCCTGCTCGATCTCACGTACTCGGTGGACCCGAGCTTCATCCTCGGGTTCTTCGACGTGCCCTACAACGCCGACGCGTTCCTCGAGGCAGCCGCGATCGCGCCCGTGCCGATTCCGCCGAGCGTGCTCGCGATCGCGCCGGACGGCAACGCGTTGCCGGTGCAGATCCGCATGTGCACGGACGGCTTTCTCAATCCGCTCGCGGTCGCGGTATTCGGCGAGAACTTCATCGACGCCGACCTGCGCGCGTATCACAAGGCGTACTACTTCATCGACAAGTTCGTCGAGCGCTTCAAGCGCCATACGCGCCCGGCAATCGAAGCGAACTGGTCGCCCACCGCGTTCCCGGATCTGCTCTCGGCGGACGACGAGCTGCTGACGCAGGCGAGCGCGATCTGGGTCCATCTGCACGAGTACCACCATCGCACGGGCTTCCTGCCGATCCCGGAGTACCTCGATGCGAAGAGCACGCGCAACGGTGCGGGCGCGGAGGAGTTGCGGGTCGACATCCTGTCGATCCTCGCGCTGTTCCGGCTGCGCTCGGACGACCGCGTGCTGCGCGCCTCGATCCAGTACATCCTGGCCGAGCGCCTGATCCGCTACCCGCTGCAGGCGCCGCCGCTCGACAACTACGACGCGCGCTCGTCGGTCGCGCTGTTTCATTACCTGTCCCGTCACGGCGTGATCGCGCAGCGTGGCGGCTCACTCTATTTCGAAGGGGGCTACGAACGCCTGACCCAGGCGCTCAGGTCCATCGTGATCAAGCTGACGGCGCTCGAATACAAGCTCAGCGTGTCGTCCGATCTCGACCGGAGAAAGATCCTGTCGTTCGTGCTGCCGACGCTCGCGAAGAACGACAACAACTGGGGCGCGGCCGGCAGGCCGCATTGACGGAAGTTCGCCGCCCGCCCCATTTCGCAACGAATCAACCGAGGATCACGATGCCCACCTATCGTTCACGCACTTCCACGCACGGCCGCAACATGGCGGGCGCGCGCAGCCTGTGGCGCGCCACCGGGATGACCGACGCCGATTTCGACAAGCCGATCATCGCGGTCGTCAATTCGTTCACGCAGTTCGTGCCCGGTCACGTGCACCTGAAGGATCTCGGCCAGCTGGTCGCGCGCGAGATCGAAGCGGCCGGCGCGGTCGCGAAGGAGTTCAACACGATCGCGATCGACGACGGCATCGCGATGGGCCACGACGGCATGCTGTACAGCCTGCCGTCGCGCGAGCTGATCGCCGACAGCGTCGAGTACATGGTCAACGCGCACTGCGCGGACGCGATGGTCTGCATCTCGAACTGCGACAAGATCACGCCGGGGATGCTGATGGCCGCGATGCGCCTGAACATCCCGGTGGTCTTCGTGTCGGGCGGCCCGATGGAATCCGGCAAGCTGACGTTCCGCGGCAAGCGCCGCGCGTTCGACCTGATCGACGCAATGGTGGTGGCGGCCGACTCCCAGGTGACGGACGACGAGGTGCGCGCGGTCGAGAACGTCGCGTGCCCGACCTGCGGCTCGTGTTCCGGGATGTTTACCGCGAACTCGATGAACTGCCTCGCCGAGGCGCTCGGGCTCGCGCTGCCCGGCAACGGCTCGGTGCTGGCGACGCATGCCGAGCGCAAGCGCCTGTTCATCGAGGCCGGGCGCACGATCGTCGATCTCGCGCGCCGCTACTACGAGCAGGACGACGCGAGCGTACTGCCGCGCTCGATCGCGACGCGCGATGCGTTCGAGAACGCGATGACGCTCGACATCGCGATGGGCGGCTCGACCAATACGGTATTGCACCTGCTCGCCGCCGCGCACGAAGGCGAGGTGCACTTCACGATGGCCGACATCGACCGGCTGTCGCGCCGCGTGCCGGTGCTGTGCAAGGTCGCGCCGTCGGTGCAGGACGTCCACATGGAGGACGTGCACCGGGCCGGCGGCGTGATCGGGATCATGGGCGAACTCGATCGCGCGGGGCTGCTGAACACGACGCTGCCGACCGTCCATGCGCCGAGCGTCGCGCATGTGCTCGCGCGCTGGGACGTGATGCGCAACCGCGTCGATTCGGTGTCGCGCTTCTATCGCGCGGCGCCCGGCGGCGTGCGCACGCACGTCGCGTTCAGCCAGGACAACCGCTACGACGAACTCGATCTCGACCGCGCGAACGGCTGCATCCGCGATGCCGAACACGCGTTCTCGCGCGACGGCGGGCTCGCGGTGCTGTTCGGCAACATCGCGCGCGACGGCTGCATCGTGAAGACCGCGGGCGTCGACGGCGGGATGCTGAAATTCACCGGCACCGCGCGCGTGTTCGAAGGGCAGGAGGAGGCGGTCGAAGGCATCCTCGGCGGTGCGGTCGGCCCGGGCGACATCGTGATCGTCCGCTACGAGGGGCCGCGGGGCGGCCCGGGCATGCAGGAGATGCTCTATCCGACCAGCTACCTGAAATCGAAGGGGCTCGCGAAGCAGTGCGCGCTGATCACCGACGGTCGTTTCTCCGGCGGCTCGTCGGGGCTGTCGATCGGGCACGTATCGCCCGAGGCGGCGGAGGGCGGCGAGATCGGGCTGCTCGAGAACGGCGACGCGATCGAGATCGACATCCCGAACCGCTCGATCAACGTCCTCGTGTCCGACGACGAACTGCGGCGGCGCCGCGCGGCGATGGAGGAGCGCGGCGCGCGTGCGTGGCAGCCCGAGAAGCGGCAGCGCCGCGTGTCGGGCGCGCTGCGCGCATACGCGGCGATGACGACGAGCGCGGCGCGCGGCGCCGTGCGGATCGTGAAGGGCTGACCGTGCGGCCCGCCCCGAACCATCCGGCGGCCGATGCGCAGGTCGACACCGTGCTCGTCACGGGCGGCCGCGCGCCGGCCGCGCATCACGGCTTCGTCAACCCGCCGGTGTATCGCGGCTCGACGGTGCTCGCGCCGAGCGTGGCCGACCTGCTCGGCTACACGCAGCCGTACGTGTACGGCCGGCGCGGCACGCCGACCACGGCCGCGCTGCAGGACGCGGTGCGCGCGCTCGATCACGGCGCGGGTGTCGTGCTGTGCCCGTCGGGGCTTGCCGCGATCACGACCGCGCTGTCGTCGTGCCTGTCGGCCGGCGACCATCTGCTGATGACGGATGCGGTGTACAAGCCCGCGCGCCAGCTGTGCGACGGCGTGCTGCGGCGCGCGGGCATCGAGACGACCTACTTCGATCCGCTCGCGTCGGTTGACGCGCTCGCCGCGCTGATCCGGCCGAACACGCGCGCGCTGTATCTCGAAGCGCCCGCGTCGCAGAGCATGGAGCTGTGCGACGTGCCGGCGTTCGCCGCGCTCGCGCGTGACCGCGGGCTCGTGGTGCTGTTCGACAACACGTGGGCGACGCCGCTGTTCTTCGACGCGTTCGCGCACGGCGCCGATCTCGTGATCCAGGCCGGCACC
Source organism: Burkholderia sp. AU4i (assembly GCF_000466765.1). Taxonomy (NCBI): domain Bacteria; kingdom Pseudomonadati; phylum Pseudomonadota; class Betaproteobacteria; order Burkholderiales; family Burkholderiaceae; genus Burkholderia; species Burkholderia sp. AU4i. The sequence continues at coordinate 12,797 of NZ_ASSI01000014.1, forward strand.
AAGTACCTGGCCGGTCATGCGGACGTGATGATCGGCATGGTGTCGGCGTCCGCGCGCGCGCTGCCGGCGCTCGAACAGTATCAGCGCGACACGGGGCAGTGCGTCGGCTCGGACGACGCGTTTCTCACGCTGCGCGGCATCCGGACGCTCGGCGTGCGGCTTCGCCAGCACCAGGCGAACGCGCTGCGTGTCGCACGCTGGCTCGCCGCGCGTCCGGAAGTGCGGCGCGTGTGCCATCCGGCGCTCGAGGACGATCCCGGCCATGCGCTGTGGGTGCGCGACTTCGGCGGCGCGACGGGGCTGTTCTCCGTCGTGCTGCGCCCGGCGCCCGCGCAGGCCGTCGCCGCGCTGCTCGAGGGGCTCGCGTATTTCGGGCTCGGCTATTCATGGGGCGGCTATGAAAGCCTCGCGATGCCGTTCGACTGCAGTGCGTACCGCACCGCGTCGCACTGGGACCCGGGCGGCCCGTGCGTGCGCTTTCACATCGGGCTCGAAAACGCCGACGACCTGATCGGCGACCTCGAGACCGGCTTCGCCCGCTTCAACGCCGCGCGCTGACGCCGACACGAGCAGCACGCGCACGGCCCGCACGTTTCGCGCCGCATTCCAATGACGAGGAACCCCGTATGACGAAGCAACTCTGCCTGGGTGGATTCATGCGCCCCATCTGCCTGCACACGGCGTGGTGGCGGCACCCGAGCGCGCCGACGCTCGCGAACTTCAACTGGCCGGTGATCCGGTCGCTCGCGCAGAAGCTCGAGCACGCGTGCTTCGACGCGGTCTTCACGGCCGACCACCTCGCGGTGATGCCGATGCCGCCGAATGCGCTCAAGCGCAGCGGCACGATCACGTCGTACGACCCGCTCGTGATGCTGTCGGCGATCGCCGCATGCACCGACCGCATCGGCCTGATCGCGACCGGCACGACGAGCTACGAGGATCCGTACCTGCTTGCGCGCCGCTTCGCGTCGCTCGACCACCTGAGCGGCGGCCGCGCGGGCTGGAACATCGTCACGACGGTGAACCCGGAGGCCGCGCTCAACTTCGGTCTCGAGACCGCGCTGCGCCACGCCGAACGCTACGAGCGCGCCGAGGAGTTCTTCGACGTCGTGACGGGGCTGTGGGACGGCTGGTCCGATCACGCGCTCGTGATGGACAAGGAGGCGGGGGTGTTCTCCGATCTCGACAAGATCCGGCCGCTCAACCACAAGGGCAAGTTCTTCTCGGTCAAGGGGCCGCTGAACATCGCGCGGCCCGTGCAGGGCTGGCCGGTGATCGCGCTCGCCGGTGCGTCGGAGGAAGCGCGCGACATGGCCGCGCGTTCGGCCGACCTGGTGTTCGGCAACGCGCGCAGCATCGAGACGGGCCGTGCGTTCTACCGCGACGTGAAGTCGCGCGCGGTCGCGGCCGGGCGCAACCCCGATCACGTGAAGATCCTGCCCGCCAACCAGGTGTATGTCGGCCGCACGCGCGCGGAGGCGCTCGCGAAGAAGCGCTACATGGACGATCTCGTCCACGTGGACAGCAACATCCCGAACCTGTCGATCCGGCTCGGCGTCGACTGCTCGAAGTTCGATCCCGACAAGCCGTTGCCCGAGCTGCCGCACACGGAACAGGGGCAGGGCAACCAGCGCGAATGGGCGGCGCTCGCGCGCCGCGAGGGATTGACGGTGCGCGAGCTGGCGAAGCGGGCGGCCGAATCCGGCACCGGCGAGATGGTCGGCACCGCGTCCGAGATCGCCGACCAGATGGAGGAGTGGCTGATGACGGAGGCGTGCGACGGCTTCATCGTCGTGTTCTATACGGTGCCTGACGGCTACGACGACTTCGTGACGATGGTGGTGCCGGAGCTGCAGCGGCGCGGGCTGTTTCGCACCCGCTACGAAGGCACGACGCTGCGCGAACACATCGGCCTGCCGCGGCCGAAGAGCCCGCTCGACTGAGCGGCGCGTCGCCAGATTTCGTTCCGGGAGACCGCAATGACCCACGATTCACCCCGATCCACATGGATGACGACGCCGTACCGCCGCCGGCTCGGCGTGCTGAGCGACGCCGCACACCTGCCACTGCTGGGCGACGGGTTATGCGGCGTCGAGCGCGAGACGCTGCGCGTCGATGCCGCCGGCCGGCTCGCGCTGACGCAACACCCGCACGCGCTCGGCGCGGCGCTCACGCACCCGTCGATCACGACCGACTACGCGGAGCCGCTGCTCGAGTTCGTCACGCCGCCGCAGCACGACGCGGCCGACGTGATCGAGCGGCTCGACGAGCTGCACCGCTTCGCGTGCCGCGCGATCGGCGACGAGCTGCTGTGGAGTCAGTCGATGCCGTGCCCGCTCGACGACGACCGGCGCATTCCGATCGCGTGGTACGGCACGTCGAACATCGGCATCCTGAAGCACGTGTACCGGCGCGGGCTGGCGTTCCGCTACGGCAAGGCGATGCAGTGCATCGCCGGGATCCACTACAACTATTCGCTCGCCGATGCCGTGTGGCCTCTGCTGCGCGATGTGCGCGACGGATGCGAGCCTGCCGGCCGCGACGCGCGCGACATGCGCTCGGCAGGCTATCTCGCCCTGATCCGCAATTTCCATCGCTACGGCTGGCTGCTGCTGTATCTGTTTGGCGCGTCGCCGGCGCTGTGCGCGGGTTTCGTCGCCGGCGACCGGCACGGGCTCGACGCATTCGATGCGCAGACGCTGTACCTGCCGCACGCGACGAGCTTGCGGATGAGCGACCTCGGCTACCAGAACCGGGTGCAGGGTGCGTTCGCGCCGTGCCTCGACAACCTGCCTGCGTACCTGGACGGCCTCGCGCGAGCCGTCGCGCAGCCGTGCCCCGAGTACCAGGCAATCGGCGCGAAGCGCGACGGAGAATGGCTGCAGCTCAGCACGCACTTGCTGCAGATGGAGAACGAGTTCTATTCGTCGATCCGCCCGAAGCGCACGGTGCGCAGCGGCGAGCGGCCGCTCGACGCGCTGCGCAGCCGCGGCGTCGAATACGTCGAGGTGCGTTGTCTCGACATCGATCCGTTCGCGCCGCACGGCGTCGCCGAGACGACGCTGCGCTTTGTCGACGCGTTCCTGCTGTTCTGCGCGCTCGACGACAGCCCGTGCCTCGCCGGTGCCGAGCAGGACGCGTGCCGGCGCAACTTCGCGGCGGTCGCGCGGGAAGGTCGGCGCCCGGGGCTCGAGTTGCAGCGTGGCGGCGAGCGGGTCGCGCTGCGCGTGTGGGCGCACGAACTGCTCGCGCGAATCAACGAGGCGGCCGGCGTGCTGGATCTGCAGCGCGGCGACACACGCACGACCGCCGCGCTCGACGCGCAATACGCGAAGCTCGACGATCCGCGGGCGACGCCGTCGGCGCGCGTACTCGATGCACTGCACACGCTGCGCGACGATCCGGGCGGCGCGTGCTTCGCGTTCGGGATGCGGCAGACGCTCGCGCATACCGGGGCGTTCCGCGCGCGTCCGCTGCCGGCCGACGTGCAGGCGCGTTTCGACGCGATCGCGGCCGAATCGCTGAGCCGGCAGGCCGACCTGGAGCGCACGCAGATCGGCAACTTCGACGCGTTTCTCGCCGCGTATCACGCGGGAACGCTGAACCAGGAGTGCGGCGAGCCGACACATGGTGCGCACTGATACGGCGTCGCCGTATCGAATCCATCTCACGGAGGACAGATGAGCAGTATCGCGGAAATGAAGACCGATCGCGGGTTCTCGGCGCGGGCGGCCGGCGCGGGCGCGCTGGCGTCGTTCGTCGGCTTTGCATCGACGTTCACGCTGATCGTGAATGCGCTCATGAACGTCGGCGCAACGCGCGCGCAGGCCGCGTCCGGCCTGATGGCCGTCTCGATCGTGATGGGGCTGGCCGGCATCGTGCTCAGCTACCGGACCCGGATGCCCGTCAGCGCTGCGTGGTCGACGCCCGGCGCCGCGCTGCTGCTCGGCCTGGGCGCCGTGAAGGGCGGCTATCCGGCCGCGGTCGGCGCGCTCGTGCTGACCGGCGTGCTGCTCACGCTGGCCGGGCTGTGGAAGCCGCTCGGCCGCGCGATCTCGAGGATTCCGCTGCCGATCGCCAACGCGATGCTCGCGGGGATCATCCTGAACCTCTGCGTCGCCCCGGTGCACGCACTCGAGCAGTATCCGCTGTACGTCGCGCCGGTCCTGCTCGTGTGGGTCGTGATGATGCGGGTCCGCAAGATTCTCGCGGTGCCTTGCGCCGCGGTCGCGACGCTGATCGTGATCGCGTTCATCGCGAAGACGGGTGGCGTCGGCGTGACCGGGATGTTGCCGCACCTCGCGCTCGTCGGGCCCGTGTTCTCGGCATCGACGATGGTGAGCGTCGCGGTGCCGCTCTTCATCGTGACGATGGCGTCGCAGAACATCCCGGGCGTCGCGGTGCTCAACGTCAACGGCTACCGGCCCGAAGCGTCGCGGCTGTTCACGGCCACGGGGCTGTGCAGCCTGCTCGCGGCGCCTTTCGGCGCGCCGCCGATCGGGCTGGCCGCGATCACCGCCGCACTGTGCGCCGGCGAGGAGGCCGGCCCCGACGAATCGCGGCGCTACTGGGCCGGCATCGTCTGCGGTGCCGCGTACATCGTGTACGGGTTCGCGGCGAGCGCCGCGACGCTGTTCATCGCGGTCGCGCCGCCGATCATCATCGAAGCGGTTGCCGGCCTCGCGCTGATGAACGCCCTCGGCGGCGCGCTGCTCAACGCATTCACCGACAAGGACGCGCGCGAGGCCGCGATCCTGACCTTCCTCGTGACGATGGCGGGCCATGCGTTTCTCGGCATCGGCGGCGCGTTCTGGGGCCTGCTGACCGGCATCGGGCTGACGTTCGTGCTGCGTCGCGAGAAGGGCCGGTGATGCCGCGCGACGACGCGGCCCCCGCAGTTCTGCCATTCCCTCAAAAAAACGGAGAAGAGATGCAGCACAACATCGTGAAAGTGACCGCGACGCCGGTGTTCGCGCGCGGCGACGCGGAGATCGCCGGCGTGCGGTTGTCCGGCAAGCTGTCGGGCGTCATCGTCGAAATCGAGACATCGCAGGGCGTGGTCGGCCACGGCTTCACGGCGATTACCGACGAAGCGGTCGTGGCCGCGGCGATCGATCACGTCGCCGCACCCAACCTGGTCGGGATGAACGTCGTCGAGCGCGAGCGGATTCTCGACAGGCTGTACTGGCTGTTATGCCCGCGCGGGCAGACCGGCTATGCGGGGCACGTGATTTCCGCGATCGACATCGCGGTCTGGGACGCGATCGGCAAGATCGCCGGGCTGCCGGTGTGGAAAATGCTCGGCGGCGCGCGCCCGGTCGTGCCGCTGTATACGACGTTCGGCTTCGCGTCGCTCGAGCGCCCGGAGCTGATACATGCCGCGCGTGCGCTCGTCGGCGCCGGACATCGCCGCATCAAGATGATCGTCGGTTATCACGCGCTGGCGCGCCGCGACGAAGGGCGCTCGCTCGACCAGGTCGTCGCGGACGACGTCGCGCGCGTGCGCGCGGTGCGCGATGCGGTGGGCGCCGCCGCCGAGATTTACATCGACGCGAATTGCGGGCTCGACCACTATCACGCGCTGCGGCTTGCCGAGCGCGTGGCCGATTGCGACATCGGCTTCTTCGAGGAGCCGATCGCCGAGAACGACCCCGCGAAGCTCGCCGACCTGAGAAAGCGTGGCGGCATTCCGGTCGCCACCGGGCAAAGCGAGGGACAGTTGTTCCGGTTCAAGGATTTCCTCGTGAACGACGCCGTCGACATCCTGCAGCCAAACGTGTGCGTGTGCGGCGGCTTCTCCGTCGCGGCGCGCGCGGCCGCGCTCGCGCAGGCGTTCGGCGTACCGATCGACAATGGCGGCACGTTCCCGTTCCACAACATGCATCTGCACGGCGGGCTCGCGAACGGCGGCTCGGTCGAGTGGCACGTCGTCGCGGTCGAGATCTGCCGGAACCTGTTTACCGGCCTGCCGGCCGAGCAGAACGGGACGCTGGCACTGCCCGACACGCCGGGCCTCGGCTTCGGCATCAATCGCGATGGTGTCCGCGAATTCTCGTCGGGCCCGGGATCGCAGGGGCACGGCAAGGCGTGAGCGTCGGCCGGCGCGTCCGCGAGCGAGGACGCGCCGGCCGTGCGTCGACGGCTTCCCGCGCGTCGTCGCGCGGCGAGTGGCCTGCGAATCGGCCCTGACATGCCGGAACGGATCGGCGTGCGGCCGGCGTCATGCCGAGGCCAGTGTCCGCACGATATTGATGAAGCTGGCAAGGACGTGCCCGATATCGCCTTTGCGCCAGACGAGGCCGGTTTCGACGACGAACGAGCCGTGTGCGAGCGGGCGATAGACGACACCCGTTCGCCGCAGATTGCGCAACGATTGCGGCACCAGCGCGACGCCCATGCCGGCGGACACGAGGCTGACGATCGTCTGCATCTGGATTGCTTCCTGACCGATGTGCGGGACGACACCGACGTCGCTGTAGCACTCCATGATCGCGTCGTAAAACCTCGGGGCGAGACGGCGCGGAAAAATCACGAGCGGAAGGTCCGCAACTTCCTTCAGGTGAATCGGCACATCGTCGGGTGCCGTCGACGCGGCGCTAGGCATCGCGAGCACGAGCGGCTCGCTCAGGAGCGGCAGATACGACAGCTCGGCCACATAGCGTGGCGGCAACGGCGGAATGATCAGGCCCGCGTCGATGTGGCCCGCGACCAGCTCTTCGATCTGCACGTCGCTCGTCGCTTCGGTCAGTTGCAATCGCACCAGCGGATAGCGCATGCCGAATTCGCGCAGCAGCGAGGGCAGCAGCCCGTAATCGGCAATCGAGACGAACGCGAGCGACAGTCTTCCGGTCTCGCCGAGGGCGAGGCTCTTTGCCAGGGCGGGAAGCTCCTCGGCCGCGGCAAGCAGTTTCAGCACCGTCGGAAGCAACGCCTCGCCGACTGCTGTGAGCGCGACCGCACGCTTCGTGCGTGCGAAGAGCTCGACGCCGAGCTCGCGTTCCAGCGAGCGTATTGCCTGCGACAGCGGCGGCTGGGTCATCGAGAGGCGCGCAGCCGCACGGCCGAAGTGCCGCTCCTCGGCAACGGCCGCGAAGTAATACCACTGGCGAAGATCCGGGGGGAAGTTGGGCATTCGTTCGACCTGAAGCGGCTGAATGGTGATGAATCATATATTGGACCAGCGGCCTGTGGCGCATCGGGAGCCGGTTCGTTCTTGTGTGTGCGAGGCGCATAAGCGGATGGCCAGCGCGCGACTTCATGCGACGCAAACGCCTGGAAAGCCAGCAGGCAATTGACGGATCGCATGTCGCTACGGCTTTTGTGACACGTGATGGCAACACCGGATCGAGATGGCCGCCACAACACGGCCGTTCGCCGACGAATTACCCCGTCTTTTCCGGCTCCGAGCCCGCTTCAATCCCACCGACGACAGACCGGCGACGTGGAGCATGCGGACGGAAGCTACCGCGTCAGGCAATACAACACATCGGGACAACCTTCCTCGTTCCTGCTTCCGTCGTTATATGCAATGGCTACGAAACCATGCCGCTCATAAAACGCGGCGGCATCGCGATTCATCTGGAACGTATAGAGCTGGAGCTTGCCAACCGTCTGCGACTTCACCGATTCCAGGAGGGCGGAACCGATCCCTTGTCGTTTGAATTCGGGGCACACGTACAACTGGTCGAGCCATGCGGTACCGTCGGTGATGACGTGTGCGGCCATGCCGACCATGCGATCGTCGTTCATCGCAACGGTCACGTTGCCCGACGGTACGAGTACGTCGGCAATCCAGTCGCGGACGGCGGCTTCGGAGTGCGCGAGCGGCGCGTAGGACGCGAGCGTGTTGCGCGACCGCAGATACACGTCAGCCACCTCCGCGGCATCGGCCGCCATCGCACGGCGCAAGATCAAGGGCATGTATCGGCTGCTCCGGAAAATTAATTGCGTGCACAACGATAGCAGCGCGGAATCGAACTTCCAAGTTCGCGCGGCATGCCGCTGAAACCGGCGACACCGGAAGTCCGGCGCTGCTTGTCGAGTTTGCGGTATGGCGGTGAGATCGGGTTGCCGATTTACTGCTTCATTCCGACATTCCCGTATCATCCGTCCGGTTCGCCGGATCGCACGCGACGGCGATTCCGCACACATGAAAGGACGAGCGATGAAGGTCGAAAGGCGCGGCCACGGCAAAGCGATCGGGCACGGCGAGGCGGCGGATCCGAAGCGGGCCGGCGTCCCACCGGTCACGAAGAGTACCGACCCGCGCGACTACCAGCATGCACCCGCTGTCGCGGCCGTCATGCCGAAAGCATTTCCCGACGGCTTCGTCGTCGCGGAGCACCGGCACACGCGCGCGCAACTCGTCTACACCACGACAGGTATCGCCGAAGTCATCGCCTGCCAGTCGCTGTGGATGATCCCGCCGCATCGCGCACTCTGGATTCCACCCGACCTGCCGCACGCGATGCGCGCACACGGGCAACTCGAAATGCGCACCGCCTACGTCGACCCGCGAGCCTGCCGATCCGCGTACCCGGATCAGCCGGGCCTGGTCAACGTTTCGCCGCTGCTGCGCGAGTTGATCGTGCGTGCGTCGTCGTTCCCGGTCGAGGTCGATCCCGACGGACGCGACGCGCTCGTCATCCAGCTCATGCTCGCCGAAATCGAGTGGTCCCCCGAGCAACCGTTGCGGCTGCCGTCCGGCCAGGACCGGCGTCTTGCCCGGGTCTGCGACGCGATGCTAGCGAATCCGGCCGATCAGCGAACGCTGACGCAATGGGCCGACGAAGTCGGTGCGTCGAGCCGGACACTGGCCCGGCTGTTCACTGCCGAAACCGGGCTGTCGTTCAGCCAGTGGCGCCAGCAGGCCAGGATTTCGGCCGCGCGCCCGCTGCTGGCCTCGGGACGCTCCGTGATCGCCGTCGCGGCCGAACTCGGCTACGAAACCACGAGCGCCTTCTCGACCGTGTTTCGCCGGTTTGCCGGCATGACACCCAGCGCGTACGCGAAACTGTCCGATTCCGCGTAGCAAACGTCTTTCCAGCAAACGCGGGGCGCGGCGCGCTCGCTTATCGTGTCGGTCATCGAATCCACTGACCGAACGAGGCAAGCCGACATGACGCGACACGACATCGAATTCCTGTCCGAAGCCGCCACGCTGCGAGGCTGGTACTACGAACCGGCGCAGCGCATCGCCGGCACGCAGGCGTATCCGGCCATCGTGATGGCGCACGGCTTCTCCGGCGTGAAGGAACAATATCTGGACCGCTACGCCGAGGTGTTTGCCGCCGGCGGTTTTGGCGTGCTGCTCTACGATCACCGGAATTTCGGTGCGAGCGACGGGTACCCGCGTCAGGAGATCGACCCCGTGCAGCAGAAGCGCGGTTATCGCGATGCGATCAGCTATCTGCTGACGCGCCCGGACGTCGATGCCGCACGCATCGGCATCTGGGGCACCAGCTACAGCGGCGGCCACGTGCTCGAAGTCGCGGCCATCGACCGGCGCGTCAAATGCGTGGTGTCGCAGGTGCCGACGATCAGCGGATATCAGTCGGCGTTGCGCCGCACGCGTTCCGATCTGGTGCCCGCGGCGCTGGCTCGCTTCGATGAAGATCGCAGGCAGCGATTCGCGGGCGGCGTGCCGGCGATGTTGCCGGCAGTCAGTGCGGACCCCGCGACAGCCTGCGCGATGGCGGGCGCGGATGCGTACCGGTTCTTCACCGAGTCGGCGGCGCGGTGTGCGCCGAACTGGAAAAACGAAGTGACGCTGCGCAGCGCCGAGATGTCGCGCGAGAACGAGCCGGGCCAGTATGTCGATCGCATCTCGCCGACCCCGTTGTTGATGATCGTGGCCAACGAGGATCTGCTGACGCCGACCGACCTGTGCCTCAAGGCGTGGGAAAACGCGCTGGAGCCGAAGCGCCTGCTGCAGATCAAGGGCGGGCATTTCACGCCGTATATCGAGCATTTCGACGAAACGAGCCGGGCAGCGGTGGCGTGGTTCACGCTGCATCTGTCCGGCGCGTGCTGACCTGACCGGTTGCGGCGCGTGCGTGCGGTGTCCACGGCTTGCGCGAATGGCGATACCGCCGGCTTCGGTGGTGCCTGCGTTTGCGGGGAAGGCGGCAACGCATGCCGAGGCGCGACCGCATCCATCGCCCGCACGAAGCGACACCGGCGAACGGCACGCCGCGATGCCGCACGCGCTCGCGGACGATGTGTCGCCTCTTGGCCCGCACACGGCGGCGGCCGATGCTTCGTCATGTGGAGTAATAGCTGTAATCCGGCCTGAAATTTTCTTTCCGGCGACTCGGGCTAGACTGGTCTCGCCTTGATACCCCCCCAAGGTGTTGTGTGTTCTCGGCTTGGCCCGCGCTTTCAGGTTTTCAGGTGCGGGCCAATTTTTTCGGGCGGGCGCCACCGGCCGTTCCGCTCCCGACCCTGCCGGCGGGTGCGTCATCCGGCCCCCCCGTTTCGCCATAGCCATTCTTTCCGAACCCTTTCATGGAATCCTGACGATCGACGATCGGTCGCAACGTCGTGTGCAATCGTCGGCTCTTGCCCGGATCGTGATGACGTCAGGCAGCGCGGTGTGACCGCTCGATGAGGGGTGAGCGGGATTCTTCTTGTATCCCGCTCGTTGGCCCGACCGTGTCGGGCTTTTTGTGTTCGAGGGCGGGCAGGTGTGCCACCGATCGCTGCATGTGGCAACATCGCGGTGATTTGCACATCCGATCCGGGTGCCGGCAGGCCCATCCATCCGAAGGGGGAGTCATGTTTGACCATGTCAAATTCGGCGTGAGCGACTTTGCAGCCAGCAAGACGTTTTTCCTCAACGCACTTGAACCGCTTGGCGTCGTGGTGGTGGGTGAGGGCGATCCGTCGTACGGCATCGAGATGTCGCCACCTGGCAAACCATCGTTGTGCCTGTTCCAGACGTCGGAGAAGCCGGCGCATCTTCACATCGCGTTCGTGGCCGACGACCGGCAGCAGGTCGATGCGTTCTATCGCGCGGCGCTGGAGGCGGGCGGGAAGGACAATGGCGCGCCGGGGCTGCGGCCGCATTATCACGCGAACTACTACGCGGCATTTGTCATCGGGCCGGATGGGCACAATATCGAGGTGGTGTGCCACCAGGCGCAGGGGTGATGCCCTGTCGGGCAGCATGGGGCGGCGCGGCGGCTTGCAAGGTCAGGTGCGGAGGGACGGCGGTCGACCGACGCCGTCGAATCGATGAGCGAACGCTTGCTTCATGCGAGCAACGGAGCTTTCCGGGATGAGTGACATCGCCATTGACCTGCCTTTTCCCGTCATCGCGATTCTCATGGGGGCCATCTACTGGCCCGTGACGCTTTGCGTCGGCGCTGTCGGGTTGTATGTCGGCGTGGCGCGCCTGCGCGGTATCGGGCGCGTTGTGTGCGTTGCCATTGCACTCCTGTTCATCGTTGATGCCGGCGCGGGGATCTACGAGGCTCTCCGGCAGGGCTTGAATGCTTCGCACTAGACGCGTGTTCGGCGTGCGTGCGCGTGCGCGTACGCGTCTGCGGCGATCGCGGATGGACTAGACTCGGCCGAAACTCGCTGCGTCGTGAAATCGGCAAGCGGCAAATACGATACGAACACAATCCGGGGCGGGGAGCGCAAGCTTCCTGAAAGAGACGATGCCAATCAGCAAGTTGAAGGCCATGCCGGCGTTTCGCGCCGACGCACCGCTGCAGATCCGTCACGCTATCGCGCTCTTCACGATCGTCTGGCTCATCGAGGCCGGATTCGCCGTCTGGCTCACGATGCTGGGTTTCGACCAGGCTGGCGAAATCCCCGCGGCGAAAGCCGTACTCATGCGCAAAGGCGCTGCGATGATCGGGATCATCCAGGCCTTCTGGCTTTTGCTGAACGCGAGCCTGATCGTGGGCCTGTGCCAGCGACAAAAGCTGGCGCGTGTGCTGGAACTGGGGCTCACGGTCGTCACGACGATGGCCCTTCTCGTGATGGGGCTCCCTTTCAGGCTGAGCCTGATCGAAGTGGGCTTTCTCGCCAATGCGATCGCGACCGTGCTCATTTACACGGGCCCGTGTACGCGCTGGTTCCAGGCGGCAGCATCATGAGAGCGTCGTGCCTTCGGCTGACCGGGCGAGTGCCCGCTGTCGAAAATACGGCGTGACGGGATGGCGGCTGTCGAGCCGCGACGTGACGACGCCACGGAGAAACGGGCGATGACTTCGACAAGCATCCGCAGGGCAACGGCAGACGACGTACCGGCGCTGACGCGGATCCGGAACGACGCACACGCGAAGAAGCTCACGTACGGCGACCATGCGTGGGGCAAGGAAGGCGACGGATTCTCCGAACGGTGGGTGCGGAGCAACGTTTCTGAAAAGGACGTGTATGTCGTCGAGCTGGACGGCACGCCGGCCGGAACGTTCTCGCTCGGCTTCGGCGAAGACCGGCACTGGGGGCCGCAGGCACCGATCGCCGGTTACGTGCACGGGCTTTGCGTGCGGCAAGGCTTCAACGGGCTCGGGCTCGGCGGTTTCATGCTCGACTGGTGCGCTCGCAAGGTGAGCAGCTTGAACCGGCATTATGTCCGGCTCGATTGCGCCGTCGAAAACGTGACGCTCTGCGCTTATTACGAGTCGCTTGGCTTCATTCGCGTGGGGTGGATATCGGACGGGATTGTCTGGTCGCTGTACGAGAAACCCGCTCCTTGGCGTTCAACTGGATACGCCCCGTTCGATTTCCCTTGCACCTGACGCTACGTCAGCTTTTATGGTCGACACCGACGACCGGGAAAAAAATGCGACTGAAAATCGGCGATCTGGCGAAGAAGGCGGGACTGAGCGTCCGTGCGTTGCACCACTACGATGCGATCGGGCTGCTGTCGCCGACGCAGCGCACGGACGGCGGCGCGCGCCTGTATGGGCGGGACGACCTCATCCGGCTGCATCGGATCGAGGCGCTGAAACGCTTCGGGTATTCGCTGCCGGACATCAAGGCGAGCCTCGACAGCCAACTGGCCGGCTCGCCGCTCCAGCTTCTGCAGCGCCAGATCGCGGAACTCGATGCACAGGCATCGCGCGCGCAGCGCCTGAGTCGTCACCTGCAATACATCGTGGACATGATCGCCGCCGGCGACGAGACCACGGCGACCGACTGGCTGAACGCTCTGGAGTGGATGAACATGATCCAAAAACACCTTGAAGACGACGAACTCGATGTGTTGCTCGCATCCGGGCCGGATACGATCGCGCCGACGGATCCGTCGTGGGCCGCGCTGATCGAAGAAGTTCGCGTTGCCCGGCAGCAGGCGCTGCCGGCCGGCAGCGAGGCCGCCCAGGCACTGGCGTGGCGCTGGATCCGGCTCGTGGTCCGGATGACCCGCAACGACCCGACGCTCGCGACCAAGCTGATGGCGATTCAGCTCGACGAACCGCGTGCTCCGCAAATCGTCGGCATCACGGCGGAGATGCTGGCATGGATCGACGAAGCGTTCGTGCACGCGCGCTGCGCGCTGCTTGCGAAACACCTCGACCCGACCCAGGCCGACGAGGTGCGGCGGCGCCAGTTCGCCGCCATGAAGCATCGAGCGTGGCCGGCGCTGGTGGCCGAACTGAGAGCGCAAATGGATGCGGGCGTCGACGCCGGCGCCGCACCGGTGCAGGCGATCGTCAGGCGCTGGCAGCAGCTGTTTCTCGACAGCTTCTGCGGCGACGACGCGGCGCTCGAAGCACGCGTGCGCGATGCGATGATGCGCGAACCGGATCTGCAACTGGGCATCGGCCTCGACGATGCGTTGCTTGCTTATCTGAACCGGGCGCATGTCGTCGGCCACGACACGACGCCGGTGAACGCCGGGCCCAAGCCGAGCGCGTTGCTGGTGGCCACGCAGCGGGCCGCGCACCAGCTGCTCGACCGGCCGCTGGTGCTCGACGATCCGGCCGCGCTGACCGTGCTCGGTGCGGCTGAGGCGCAAGCCTTGCGCGACAACCTCGACAAGTTCCGCCAGCCAATGACGGTGGGCATGCGCAGCACGGTGGTGGTACGCAGCCGGCTTGCCGACGACGTATGGGCCGACGCGATCGAACGCGGCATCCGCCAGTATGTGGTGCTGGGTGCGGGGCTCGATACCAGCGCATACCGGCGAGCCGATGCGCCGGGGCGCGTGTTCGAGGTCGACCTGCCGGCGACGCAGGCGTGGAAGCAGGCACGTTTGCGCGAGGCGGGCATGGCGGTGCCGCCGTCGCTGCAATTCGTGCCGGTCGATTTCGAGCGGGTCGGTCTCGCGCAAGGGCTGGCGCGCGCCGGTTTCGATGCCGATGCGCCGGCGCTGTTCAGCTGGCTCGGCGTGACGATGTATCTCGACGAGGCCGCGGTGATCGACACGCTGCGCTTCATCGCCGGGTGTGCCAAAGGCAGCGCGGTCCTGCTCGAATATGTGGTTCCGCTGTCGAGCCTGCCGCCGATCATGCGCATCGCGATGGAGCAGATGACGGCGCGATTCGCCGAGCGTGGCGAGCCGTGGAAAAGCTTCTTCGAACCCGACGCACTGACCGCGAGGCTCGCCGCGCTGGGCTTCAGCCACAGCAACACATGGACGCCGGACGAGTTGAACCGGCGTTATCTCGCGAATCGCGCCGACGGGCTGCACATCGGCGCGTCGCCGGGGCGTCTGGTTCTGGCGACGGTCTGACGAACCGGCGCGACGCGCAGCGCCGGCCGCAACCGCCCATTCGACAGAAGCGGCCGGATCATCGACAATTCGCGGCTATCAAAACATGAGAGAGAGGGCAGGTGCATGCGCAGGGTCGTCAAGTCGCTCGGGGTGATCCTGGGCATTTCCGTCGCCGGCATCGCGGGTGCGCAGGCCGCCCCGAGCGAACCGGCATTCCCGCGTTTCACCCAGGCGGAGGGCCGGCAGGATTCGGACGGGCTTCCGCTGTCCGGCGTGAAACTCTGCGTGCTGCCCGATCGTGCGCCATGCTTCGAGATGCCGCCCGAGCCGGTTCCCCATTCGTCGAAGGAGCTTTACCAGTTCGGTCTGATGCCGCGGTCCGAGCGGCTGCCGATTGCGTCGGGCGGCTCGTGGGTGTTCTTCTCGGGGATGTTCTCGGGCGGGGGCAGCGGGATGCTGGAGCGCGTGGCGATATTGCGTTATGGCGCGAACGGCAAGATCGAGAACCTGATGCCGGAAGTCACCCAGACCGAGACGGCCGATCGCGCGATGTGGAAGGTGCCGGACGTGTCACCCTATCCGGTGTTCGTGCGGGCGGATTTCGTGTGGGCCGACGACGAGGATCATTTCGGCAAGCACTTTTTCGTCGTCGACGCGTGGACGTTCGATCCCGCCATCGGGCAGTACAGGAAGCGGTTTTCCTACCGCACCGCGAAGCGTTATGACCGCGGCGAGGGCTCGGATCATGTGTTGAGCGCCGAGCGTGCGGACATTCTGCGTCACCTCGCCGCCAGCAAGTAGCGCGCTGCCGCTGCGGCGAGCCTCCGCCGCCGCGCGCGTGGGTTGCCGGCGAGGGCGAACCGCCGTTCAGGCGGCCGCCCGCGGCCTCATCGCTGCGCTTCCCCATAAGTCTCCCTGCATACCTCGCGCAACGCGTCGACGAGCAGATCCCGCGCGGGCGAGCGCGAATCGGCGGCGCGGGTAAAGAGCGCGATGGGCGGGAGCGTCCAGACCAGCGAGTACGGCACGATCGCCACGCCGGCGATCCGCACCAGTTCTTCCGCGATGTCGGCGGGCACGATCGATACGGCCTCGTCGCTCGACGCGATCATCTCGCCGATCAGCTTGGACGAGTAACTTTCGACGATCGGCACGGGCGGCGGGATGCCGGCCGACAGGAACAGGTCGGTGACCTGTTCCCGCATCGGCGTATGCGGGGCGCCGAGAATCCAGTCGAGCGCGTGCAGCTTGTGCCAGTCCAGCGCGGTGCGGGCCAGTTTCGCGGCAAGACGCCGGCTCGCGATCATGCGCGGCTGCTGCTGGTACAGCACCTCGAAGGAAACCTGCCCCAGGTCGATCGCCGACGACGCCCGCCCGATCACGATGTCGACGCTGTGATCCTTGAGCTGCAGCAGGAGCTGATCGCTGGTGCCTTCGTGAATCGTCACGGTCAGGCGCCGTTCCATGCGCGCCTGCAGCCGCTTGAGCGCCGCCGACAGCATCTGCCCGGAAATGAACGGAATCACGCCGATGTGCAGGTGGGCCGCATGCCCGGCGGCGACGGCCTCCATTTCGCGGGCGAGGTGGTCGAGATCCTTGATCATCGCCTTCGCCCGCTCGAGCACGACCGCGCCGAGCGCGGTAGGCCGCATGCCGCGCGACGAGCGCTCGAAGAGCGGCGTGCCGAACATGCTCTCCAGCTCGGACAGCGCGTTCGTCACGGCCGGCTGGCTGCTGGCCATGTGCTCCGCGACACGCGTCAGCGACCCGTGCTGCTGGATCTGCAGCAACAGCACCAGGTGCCGCATCTTCAGGCGCGCGCCCAGCCGCCTGACCACGTCGTTCGCGTCAAAAGTCATTGACTGGTCACGTATTCATCATGAAAAAGTGATGGAGCGATATTAAAACAGAATCATCACCTTATGGCGGATCCCTAGAATCACCTTCATGGATCGCGCCGGGACTGGCCTGGCGCCCGTGCCCGGATCGAAAAACATGAAACAGACTGAGACACAGCAGCAGGCAGCGTTCGACTATCACGAATTTCCGACCCCGGGAAAGATCTCGGTCGTCGCCAGCAAGCCGCTCGTGACGCAGCGCGATCTCGCGCTGGCGTACACGCCGGGCGTGGCGGGCGTGTGCGAGGCCATCGCCGCCGATCCGCTGCAGGCGCACCGCTTCACCAGCCGCGGCAACCTGGTCGGCGTGATCACGAACGGCACGGCCGTGCTGGGTCTGGGCAACATCGGCCCGCTCGCGTCCAAGCCGGTCATGGAAGGCAAGGCCGTGCTCTTCAAGAAGTTCGCGGGGATCGACGTCTTCGACATCGAGATCAACGAAACCGATCCGGACAAGCTGGTCGACATCATCGCGGGCCTCGAGCCCACCTTCGGCGGCATCAACCTCGAGGACATCAAGGCGCCCGAATGCTTCACGGTCGAGCAGAAGCTGCGCGAACGCATGAAGATCCCGGTCTTCCATGACGATCAGCACGGCACCGCCATCACCGTGTCCGCCGCGTTCATCAACGGGCTGAAGGTCGTCGGCAAGTCGATTTCGGAAGTGAAGGTCGTGACGTCGGGCGCAGGGGCCGCCGCGCTGGCCTGTCTGGACCTGCTGGTCGACCTCGGGCTGCCGGTCGAGAACGTGTGGGTGACCGATATCGAAGGCGTCGTCTATCGCGGGCGCACCGCGCTGATGGACCCGGCCAAGTCGCGCTTTGCGCAGGAAACCGATGCGCGCAAGCTGGCCGACGTGATCGGCGGCGCGGACGTGTTCCTGGGCCTGTCGGTCGGCGGCATCCTGAGTGCCGAGATGCTGAAGGAGATGGCGCCGCGCCCGCTGATTCTCGCGCTGGCCAATCCCACGCCGGAAATCTTCCCGGAACTGGCGCATGCGACGCGCGACGACGTCGTCATCGCGACGGGCCGTTCGGACTACCCGAACCAGGTCAACAACGTCCTCTGCTTCCCGTACATCTTCCGCGGCGCGCTGGACGTGGGCGCGACGACGATCACCCGCGACATGGAGATCGCCGCGGTGCACGCGATCGCGGGGCTGGCCGAGGAAGAGCAGAACGAAGTCGTCGCGGCGGCCTACGGCGCATACGATGTGGCGTTCGGCGCGCAATACCTGATTCCGAAGCCGTTCGACCCGCGCCTGATCGTCCGTATCGCGCCGGCCGTGGCGAAGGCGGCGATGGAAGGCGGCGTGGCGAAGCGCCCGCTGACGGATCTCGACGCGTATGTCGAGCAACTGCAGCAATTCGTCTATCACTCCGGCGCGTTCATGAAGCCGCTGTTCGCGACGGCGCGCCGGCTGGTGCGTGACGGCGGCAAGGCGCGGATCGTCTTCACCGAAGGCGAGGACGAGCGCGTGCTCCGTGCGGTGCAGGTGATCGTCGACGAGAAGCTGGCGCGTCCGATCCTGGTCGGGCGCCCGGAAGTGCTGCTGGCGCGCATCGAGCGGTTCGGCTTGCGGATCCGGCTCGGCCAGGATGTCGAGGTGACGAACCCCGAGTACGACGAGCGGTTCCCGCAGTACTGGACGACGTATTGGGAACTGCGCTGCCGGGACGGCATCTCGAAGGAAATGGCGCGGGTCGAGATGCGGCGCCGCCTGACGCTGATCGGCGCGATGATGGTGCGGCTCGGCGATGCGGACGGGATGATTTGCGGCACGGTCGGCGAATATCACAACCACCTGCGGTTCGTCGACGAGGTGATCGGCAGGAAGCCGGGTGCGTCCACGTATGCGGCGATGAACATCCTGTTGCTCGACCAGCGGACGGTCGCGTTGGTGGACACGCACGTCAACGACAATCCCGATGCCGGGCAGATCGCGGAATTCACGATTGCCGCGGCTCGTCAGATGGAATGGCTGAACCTCACGCCGAAGGCGGCGTTGCTGTCGCGGTCGAACTTCGGGTCGGGGAGTGCGGCGTCGGGCGTGAAGATGCGCCGGGCGCTGGAGATCATCCGGGAGCAGGCGCCCGATATCGAGGCGGACGGCGAGATGCATGGCGACTGCGCGCTCGACGAGGGCTTGCGGTCGAGGCTGCTCCCGATGTCGCCGCTGAAGGGGGCGGCGAACCTGCTCGTGTGCCCGAACGTGGATGCGGGGAATATCGCGTACAACCTGCTCAAGACGGAGGCGGGCAGCAATGTGGCGGTGGGACCGTTCCTGCTGGGCGTCAACGCGCCGGTGAACATTCTGACGTCCAGCGCGACGGTGCGGCGGATCGTGAACATGACGGCGTTGACGGTGATCGAGGCGAACCGGAACGCGTCTGTTTGAGCGGAAACCGGAAGGGGGCGGGTTCACCGGACGCTGTGTGGTTCGGGGGGACTCGCCCCTTCGGCGATGGCTTTCTAGTCGCGCCCGTCGACGTTGGCTTCATCGAGGCCCCATGTGGCCGCAAGATGATCGCGCAAGGTCGCGAGAATCTCGTCCGATAGCTCGGGCAATCCCCGCGCGGTGGCTCGGGCGAGGATCAATCCGCCCACCATTGTCGACAGCATCGAAATTGCTCGAACCCGGTCCTCGGGTTCGATCTGCGCGGCCTCGGTGCCATCGGGCCTCCGCTGCGCGAACAGCGTCATGTAGCGCCCGATGCCTTGGGCGAAAGCGTCTGCGATCGCGCCCGTTTCGCGTGCCGCGTCTGCCGCGAGCGCGGCCACCGGGCAGCCCTGGCCGACGCTGTCGCGATGCTGCGGCGACAGGTAATTTGCGACGCCGGTTCGAAGGAACCCGTCGGCGTCGGTGTTCGCATCGGCATCCGGTGTCTCCAGCTCGGAGAGTTTCCACTCGAACGCATATTCCGCGGCCTCCGCCGCCAGGGCATCCTTCGATTCGAAGTGCCGGTACAGCCCGCCGTGGGTGAGCCCGGCCTCGCGTGTGATGTCGGCCACTCCCACGCCGGTGAAACCGCGTTCGCGGTACAGCCGGGCCGCGGCCTGCAGGATGGCGAGGCGGTTCTCGGCCACCTGCGTTTTCGAGACTTTCATGAAGATCCTTTCGTGCGCATGGCATTGCGTGTTGATGACAATCATACTCAATACTGTATGATGTCGATCATCATCAATAGATCGATCAGGACAGAATCCATGCACATCACGCCCACTGCGAACCGCCGAATCGTCGTCACCGGGATGGGAATGGTCTCGCCGCTGGGGTGCGGAGTCGAACTGGCGTGGCAGCGGCTGCTGGCCGGCCAGTCGGGCTTGCGCCGGCTACCGGATTCGATGACGGCGGACATCGCGGCCCGCGTGGGCGGTGTGGTGCCCGATGTGCACGAGGACGGGTGCGGCGGCTTCGACATCGACCGCTTCGTGTCGACCAAGGACCAGCGCAAGATCGACCGCTTCATCGCCTTCGCGCTCGCCGCCGCGCAAGAGGCACTCGCGCAGGCGCAATGGGCTCCGGCCGACGAAGCGTCCCAGCGGCGCACCGCCACGGTCATCGCGTCGGGCATCGGTGGATTTCCGGCGATTGCGGGCGCGGTGCGGACGACCGAGACGCGCGGACCGAAGCGTCTGTCGCCGTTCACGATCCCCTCGTTCCTCGTCAACCTTGCCGCGGGCCACGTGTCGATCCGGCACGGCCTGAAGGGGCCGATGGGCGCCCCGGTGACGGCTTGTGCCGCGAGCATCCAGGCCATCGGCGACGCGGCGCGGCTGATCCGCTGCGGCGAGGCCGACATCGCGGTGTGCGGTGGCGCCGAGGCCGCAATCGATCGCGTCAGCCTGGGCGCCTTCGCCGCAGCGAAGACCTTGTCCACCGGCTTCAATGACACACCCACCCGCGCATCGCGACCCTTCGACCGGGCCCGCGACGGTTTCGTGATGGGCGAAGGTGCCGGCATGCTGGTGATCGAATCGCTCGAGCACGCGCTTGCGCGCGGCGCCGCGCCCCTGGTCGAGCTCATTGGATATGGCACCAGCGCCGATGCGTTTCACATTACCTCCGGCCCCGAAGACGGCAGCGGCGCGCGACGCTCGATGCAGACGGCGCTGACGCAGGCCGGCCTGACTCCGTCCGACCTGCAGCATCTCAACGCTCACGCGACCTCGACGCCGGTCGGCGACCTGGGCGAATTGGCCGCGGTGCGCGACCTGTTCGGCGTCGACGTCCCGCTCGCCATCACCTCCACCAAGTCGGCGACGGGCCACTTGCTGGGCGCGGCCGGTGGCGTAGCGGCGATCTTCACCGCCCTGGCCTTGCGCGATCAGGTCGTCCCGATGACGCTGAACCTCGAACAGCCGGACGCACTCGCCGAAGGCCTGGACATCGTGCGCGATGCGCCGCGGCACATGCCGATCGTTCACGCGATGGCCAACGGTTTCGGCTTCGGCGGCGTGAACGCCAGTGTCGTCTTCAAGCGTTGGGGAGCGTGATGGCGCACGCGTTTGCGAAGCCTGCCGGGTGCCGGTGGCCCGGTCGGCTCCTCGATCGGCGATCGGTTCACGGTCGAACGCTCGGCGGATGCGTGAAGTCCGGGCCATTCGCCGAAACCCTTCGGGGCGCGGACTAATCGGAATATTCAATCGAGCATTCGCTCTCGGCATCAGCGAATGCGCCGGCGTACGTCGGCTTCGGGTCGATCACGGTCCGTGGTGGCGTGACGGCGAAGCAATCCCAGGTCTGATCTGACGCAGGCCGAGAGATCAGGGTTTTGACTTACCCGTCTGATCTCACTCTCGCGACGGACGTTCCGGCCGCCCTGATTTCTTCGGGCCGTTTCAACCTCGAGGCGCGGCCCTGGCGAGCGGCTCCCTTCACGCTGCCGCGCTTGTCAGTCGAAATCCGTTGTTACCGGCTTGGGATGTCCGCAATCGTTTGCAAGCAACCACCCGGATATCGGCTAAACCCTTGGACGCCTCCACCGCGTCTCCGCGCCTCGCGCCGATTTAATCAGTATTTCGTAACAATTGCCCGTCGCGACACGCCGGGTAGCACGTATTCGATACCAATCCTAACGAAGTTTTAGGGCTCGCTACTTCGCGTATCATCCGATAATTAGCTTTTATTTTCGTCTAAAATCGCGCTTCCTCTTACTTTATAACGGAAAGCGTTTTGAAAGGACTGACGAAAAATATCTCGCGCACGGCCATCGCCGCATGCGTCGCTTATGCCGGGCTCATGCCTTTATCCCGGCCCGCCGAAGCCCAGGTCGAACCTCTGAAGAATCCCGTCTACGGTGTGACCCTCGACGACCTGACCAAACTGGACGCCATCGTCGCGTCGCTGCAGAACCTGCCGTACAAGCCCACCGTGCGTGTCGTGTTCGATCCGGGTACGTCGGCCGCCGACTACTACGCGCCTCTGCTGCGCCTGCACGCAGTCGCGTACGTGATGGGCGAAGTCTACGATTCCTACTATTTCCCGACGGATCTCGCCACGTATCAGGCGCGAACGCAGGAACTGGTGTCGCAGCTGAAGAACACCGTCGACGTCTGGGAGATCGCGAACGAAATCAACGGCGAATGGCTGCGTAACAACCCGAGCGGCACGAATTCCGTGGTCAACTCGCAAGAGCAGCAGATCGGCCAGATGGTTGCGGCGGCCAACCAGATCGTCAAATCGAACGGCGGCAAGACGGCCGTCACGCTGTACTACAACGACGACAGCAAGGGCAACAACTGCTGGGAGAAGCCGCAGGATTACTGGAAGACGTGGCCGACCACGTTCCTGTCGTCTACGGTCCGCCAGCAGGCCGACTACGCGCTGTTCAGCTACTACCCGTATCAGGATTGCCCGGGGCTGAACCCGACGTGGAAGAACGATTTCGCGGCGCTGGAAAGCATCTTCCCGAACGCGAAGGTCGGCTTCGGCGAAATCGGCACCTCGGATATTTCCGCGCCCGCATCGGTGCAGCAGAACCTGATCAAGACCTACTACCCGATGGTCAACAGCATGGCCGATCCGCGTTTCATCGGCGGATTCTTCTGGTGGAACTACGTCGAGCAAATGCTCCCGTATTCGACGAGCTCGTACTTCCAGCTGTTGCGTCAGACGATCATCACGCTCAAGGCGCCCAACTAAGCGAAAAGCGCCATCCAGGAGCAAGCGTCAGCGTCGTTGGTTAGAACCACAATGTCGCGCGTACCACGAGACCACGTGCGCGTGCCGCTGACGTCAATCCGAACCGGTATTGCACCGTGACGTCCAGATAACTTGCCGGCGCGCTGTACCGCCCTTCGCGGAACCAGTACCGCAACTGGATGCCGGGCCCGGCGCCGATCGCCGTCTTTTCCGGCTGTCGATTGTCGTGATCGCCGGCCACCGCGGCGTGCGGGTAGATGGTCAGCCGATCGCTGATCATCGGCAAACGCCAGGTGTGCCCGTAACGCAGCTCCGAATAAATGATGTATCGACCCGCGCTGATGAAGTACGCGCCCTCGACATACGCCTGCCAGCTGCGCCAGCTCGGTTCGGTGACCCTCAGGTCGGTCCCGGCCTCCGACGAATAACCCACGCGCATCAGCCAGTCCGTCATCGACAGGCTGCCGACGTGGAACAGCCGCTCGGCGGTCAGCACGACGTTCTGGTCGGGCAGCGGCTTGTAGCGCGCGCCCACCGAACCCTGCACGGTCGGCATGCCGGTCACGTTGCCCGTCCCGTCGTAGGCCGTGCCGTATCCACGCACGAAGAACTGGAAGATGCGGCCGTTCTGGTAGCCGATCTTCGGCGGCTGCCAATACGCTTCGATACCCGGCTGCAACACGCTGATCGTGCCTTGCGGGCCGAACGCGGCCGACTGGTACGGCGCGCTCAGCACGAACCCCCAGGTGCGCTGAAGCTGCTCGACTTCCCGTCGATAGCCGAACTTGTGCTGCGCATCGAATTTGTGTTCGTTCTCGTCGGCGTCGAGGCTGTGCTCGAACAGGTCGATGGACTCGTCGTTCAACCCGATCCGCTTGGCGGCATAACCCGCGTCCGCGTAGTTCATCGCGTTGCCGGCGCCGCCGGCGAATCCCTCCTGGAATGCGTCGAGTGCCTCGCGATCCTTGTGGTCGCGCAGCAGGTCATAGGCTTCCTGCAATTTCTGTTGCGCGGTATTGTCCACCGGCGCCTGGGCGGGCTGGTCTGCCTGCCGTGCCTGCGCCGCGATCGACGCGGCCATGTTGCGCTCGCCTTCGGTCGTCGCATCGCCGGCCGCGAGATCCGCCATCCGGATCGCGGTATCGCGGTCGCCCGCCTGCAGGCTCAACTGCGCGATGCGCAGCTGCACCACGGCCGATTTTTCATCGGCGAGCGGGGCCAGCGCAATGCCGGCTTCATGCGGACGATTCGCCGCGAGCGCGCTGTCCGACCAGGCGAGACGCAGGTTGCGCTGCTGCTCCTTGCTCCATGTCCCGGTTGCGACGGCGGCCGAGAAATCGCTGCAGGCGACGTCGTAGCGCATCTGCCGCTGCGCCAGGTAGCCGTGCTGCGCGCGCACCGCCGCACTCTTCGGAAAACGAACCATCAGCGATTCCACCAAGGCGTCCGCTTCGTCGACCTTTCCTTCCCGCCTGTATACGTCGACGAGCAGCAGCCCGAGCTGTTCGCTACCGGGCTGAATCCGGATGGCGCGCGACGCATACACTTCCGCGAGGGGCAGGTCGCCGGCATTGATCGCCTTGTAGGCGCTGTCGGCGAGCCGGTAGGCCTTGGGCGTCAGCGGCTGCGCGGCGGAGGCCGGCGCGTGCCACGCCAGCGACACGGCGATCGCCAGTGCGCTCAACCGGGCGCAGCGCTTGAGGCCGGCCGCGATCGGGGGTTTCGAATGCTTCATGCCTGTTCTCCCGACGGTTTCGTCACGAGGGCGCCCTGCTGCGCCGCCGGGTCGCCGTCGCGTGCGCGGGCGAGTTCGACGAAGCGCGAGTGCCGCGAGAGTTCGGCGGCAATCTCCGCATCGCAGGCGATGAAGTAGGCCACATTCGATCGGGCGCCGCGCCGCACGACGTCCTGTTCGTCCGGCGTGAGCGGTCGCCCGACCGCAACGTTCAACGTGCCGTCTTCCGCGGTCGAAAACGGCACGGCGTGGTACGCGTACTGCAGCTCGAATGCCAGCGAATCCGCGAAGTGGCCCACCGCGACGTTGCCGAGGCTCACCCGGGGCAGTTCGGCTTGCTCGGCGATTGCATCCGCGAGCGATTCGGCGGATATCGCGCAGCCTTCGACCAGCAGTTCACCGAGACGTTTGCCGCAGGTCAGCTGCTTCTCGAGGCTTGCCTGCAATTGCTCCAGCGTGACCACGCCCCAGCCGACCAGGATCTCGCCGACTTTCATGCGCGCTTTCCCGAGCGCTTCGTTCGACAGGTAGGTATGGCTGGTCTTGTCCCACGCGATGGGCTTGCCGGTCACCAGGTGGCCGATGTAGATGCGCCACGCACGGCAAACCGCATAGAAATTGATCAGGTTGTTGACAAACATCCGCGGGATCGACAACAGCCCCTGGGTCGGGCCGTTCAGCTTGCTGACGAAATGGAAGCGCTGCCCGGCCCGCGCAAACAGCATGGCGGTGTTGATCCACAGCAGCGGCGCGACCCAGTGGCTCGCCATGAAGAGCGGGGCGCCGACGGGGATGACATGGAGGGATCGCTGAAGTGCGCCGAGCAACAGGAAGTTGACCAGCACGCCATAGGCAATGACCGAAAACAGCGAGGTCACGATGCCCTTGCGATCGTGGAAGAACATGTATCGGGTGAGAAGATTGCCTTTCCAGCCGAGTTGCTCCCAGCCCTGAAAGGCGATGCCGAGGATCCAGCGCGTGCGCTGACGGTACGCGGTACGAAATGTCTTCGGAAAATACTCGCGCGTGGCCAGCAGGTTGCGATTGGTGACGCGACCCGTTGCGCGTCTTTCCGCTGCATCGCGCGTGATGCCCGTCAATGGAATGCATGCAAAGGTTTCCTTCATCCCCAGGTCTCTCAACCGGAAGCTGAAGTCGTAGTCCTCGGTCAGCGAACTGGTGTTGAACGGCGAGCCGTTGCGTTCCTTCATCGCCGCTTCGATCGAGCGCCTGCTGTAGCACGATGCAACGCCCGCGCCCGGGACGATGCCGGTCAGGCGGGCCCGAACCGGCACGTCCTTCTGGTGCGTTTCGCTGAAATCGTCCAGGTAGCATCCGGCGACGAACTCGTTCCATTTTCGCGGCAAGGACAGCACGGGAAGCTGGACCAGGTCGCTATCCGCCACTGCGTGGTTGAGGTACTTGAGTTCGACCGGATGAATGACGTCCTCGCAGTCGTGCATGACGACGCCCGCGAATTGAATCCGGTGAACCGCTTCGTAGCGCAGGATCGCTTCGATGATCCAGTTCAGGCAGTCCGCCTTGCAGGTCGGCCCGTCGTTCATCACGGTCGCGCGCGTGACCCTGCCCGGGTACCGGCGGACCATGCGTTCGACCTCGGCCGTGGTTTCGGCATCGTTGTGATAGGTGCCGACGAATATCACGTAGCGCTCGTACTCGAGGGTCGCCAAGGTGTTTTCGATCATCTTGGCGATCACGTCGTATTCCTTCCAGGCCGGAACCATCAGCGCCAGATGCCGTTCTTCCAGCCCGCGCAGCATGCCGATATCGATCGTTTGCGATTTTTCACGGCGCAGGATGCGCCGGATTTCAAACGACCAGTAACAGGCATCCAGCGTGAGGTCATCCAGTGTGCTCACCAGGATGACAATTGCGGTCACAATGGCGACAAGGTTAAGTGCGTATAAGTACGCACTCCAAATCATGTTATCCATCATTTTTTCCGCGATTTTATCTTTTATTTGATTATTTCCCCTCGTATCGACGAAAGACGAAAGTTCCCCGTCCTCGCCGGCCCCGTCACGTCCACTCCGTGGCTTGCGCCGCGCGAATTCCCGCCGTTCGAAAAAGCCGGCAGCACGCGAGCTTTCCCGATGTGGTCACGTTGCATCGCGAACGATGCAACGTGTTCAGTGGATGACTTTTTGACTGCCCGTTTACCGCTTGCCTGCCTCCGTCCCTGCATTCCTGATCGCCTGCAGCCGCTCTCCACCCGACGCTTGCGCAGTGCCCCCGCGCACCGACTCCGCAGCACACAGGTCATGTAGCAAGTCGTGCGCCATCGCTGCGCGACCCTTGACGTTACGTACATCGCGGCTAGCCGAACGGGATCGGCCCGCCGAATCCGAGCCAAATGTTTCAGTGCTGAAACACGCCGTCGATCGACCGGATGACACATCGTTTCCCGACCCGCTGCCGGGCCTCGATTGTCGCTGTCGGGAAATCGTCACGCGATTCCGGCGGTGACCAGCCGGATGAACCGGCGTCGAACCGGAAAGCCGGTGCTTCAGTCGTCATTGCACATGCATGTCGTCGGAGGAAATTTTCGCGTCGTGCTCGGCGAAGCTCGGCGATTGACTGGTTTTCCCTGAATCGTACGAACAGGGTTCGCGCGTTTGTCCGATTAAATTCATGACACCGCCGCGTTGCACGCCTGAAACGTTTTATCGACGCAATTTTTGAGTGGCGTCGATGCGTCAATTTCACCCCCTTAACGCAAGCCCATTTGCGACCGATGGTACGGATCTAGCTTGAAAGTAAAGCCATCTCCTCCCGGATTTATTTGTCTGGTTTCAATTGCGCAGCAAAAATCAACGACATGGCGCCCCGATTCCGGAGGGTGATTCTCCATGCTCGTCTCGTGAGCGAGATGAACTTATTTTGCATATCAAAGGATGAAAATCATGCCTTCGCATCGCAATGAATCTTTTCGAAACGGGTTGAGCATCGCCGGATCACTCGTCGCATTGATCACCATGTTCGCCATCGCCGTCGGCGTTCAGGATGCGAATGCGCAGGCGACAGGCAACGCTTCCGTCATGAATATCAAGCCGCCTCCGCTCCCGAACGGCTCGGCTCACGTCAACGTGAAAGCGGGGATGGCCGACGAGGATTGGGAGAAGGCATACAAGGAAACGGGGCGCCCGAAGTTCACCAAGAATTCCGTCAAGAAACTCAACGGCAATGTGGAACGCGACTAGGGAGAAACGGCCATGAAAAAGATCTTGCTCGTCATCGCCCTGCTAGCGGGGCTCGCGCAAATGACATTGCCCGGCACCGCGCACGCGCAGGCCACCACTGCCCATACGCTCGTGCTGTACGACAACCCGGCCAACGACCCCTATTCGAAGCTCGGCCTGATGTACAGCATCATGCTGAGGAACCTGCTTGGCCATTTCAATGCGACGATCGATCTGGTTCCGATCCAGAACTACACGTCCGGCATGGTCGGCAGCCACGACGTCACGTTCTATATCGGCGACTACTACAACAACCCGATTCCGACGGCGTTCATGAGCGACGTGATGACCACCAAGAAGACGGTGGTCTGGTTCAAGTACAACCTGTGGCAACTGGCCTGGAACACGGCTTTTACGTTCAATCAGACCTTCGGGTTCAGCTTCCTGGGCCTCGCGGGGATGAACGCGACGCCGTCGGCGAGCAATCCGAATCCGGGCTTCTACGATACGGTCACGTACAAGAACCTGTCGATGGTCAAGTACTACGCCTATAACGCGTCGACGGGCGTCATCAGCGCGGATCCGGACATCGGATTGACCCAGGTCGTCGATTCCACCAAGGCGCAAGCGCTCGTCACCATCAAGAACAGCCAGAGCGGCGCAACCGCGCCGTACATTATGCGCTCGGGCAACTTCTGGTACTTCGCGGACATGCCGTTTTCCTACATCGGCCCGACGGATCGCTACCTGGTGATCTGCGACATCCTGCACGACATCCTGCAGACCAATGCACCGGTGAATCATCGTGCGCTCGTCCGTCTGGAAGACCTCGACGCGTATACGACGACGAGTTCGATGCAGCAGCTGACGAATTACATGTACTCAAAGCACATTCCGTTCACGATGGCAACCATCCCGTTGTATACGGACCCGAACGGCTATTACAACGGCGGCGTGCCGGAGACGATCCATCTGGCGCAGGCAACGGGCCTCAAGAGGGCGCTGAACTACGCGCTCGCGCGAGGCGGCTCGATCGTGATGCACGGTTATACGCACCAGTACGATTCGACGCCGAACCTGCTGAATGCAGTCAGCGGCAGCGACTACGAGTTCTGGTACGCGGTGCAGAACCGGCCGGTTGATGAGGACTCCATCCCGTGGGCGGAAGGCCGAATGGCCGACGGGCTGCTCGAGTTCACGCTCAACGGCTACAAGATCGTCGGCTGGGCCGCGCCGCAGTACCAGATGTCGCCGGCCGCGTCGTCGGCGACGGCCCTCACGTTCCCGACCACGTTCCAGCGGGCCGTGTACTACACGTCGACCAAGCCGCAACTCGGAACGGGTGCCGCCAACCAGGACTTTTCGGCCGGGCAGTTTTTCCCGTACATCATCAACGCCGATTACTACGGGCAGCGGATCGTTCCGGAGAACCTGGGCAGCGTGCAGTACAACATCTGCAATATCGACCCGTTCTCGTGCATCACGTACACGTGGCAGCAAATCGTGACCAATGCCCGGTATGGCCTGGCGGTACGCGACGGTTTCGCGTCGTTCTTCTTCCATCCGTACTGGCTTGAACCGGATCTCGGATTGCCGGCGTTCCAGGACTTCCAGAGCATGATTACCGGCATTACGAATCTCGGCTACACGTGGGTGGACGGCACGACGGCCAAGTGATGCAGGCGTAGCGGCAGCCCTGTGCGACCCGCATTGCCGATGCGGGTCGCTCGTTTGCGTTCGATCGGCTACGATGACGCGCAGGCATGCTTCCGGAGAGCCAGCGATGACCACGTACGCGATCCCGGCCTGGCGCAGGATTCAACGGCGTATGGGCCGGCTTCGGCTCGCCGCGCGACCGGGCCCGCTTTCAGTCGCGCCGCGTTCACCCCGGGCGGCGACGCTCGCGGCGATCGGCGCCTCGCTCGTCGTGGCCGCCTGCAGTTGGACCGCGCACGACGTGCACGCGGACGGCATCGTCTGGCAGGTGGACAACTCGACGACGAATCCGGTCGGCAACTGGCAGATGCTCGGCATTCACGATCTGCTGATTCAATGGACCGTCGTCGACGACACCGCGTTCATCGCCGGCACCTCGATCCAGCCTGCCGCGCACCTGCCCGACTGGGAGCGCATCGGTCGTGAGCCGTGGGCCAGGAACGTCATCCTGGGGCTGGCCGGCTACCAGGACGAAAAACGGGCGCGCACCCATCTGTCGACGCTCGCCGACCAGTCGCTGGAAGTGGCGCGCGCACCGGTTCCGCTGCATGTCGCCGGCTACTACTTTCCGGTCGAGATCGATCCGACCTGGCAGGACGCGCCAAAGCTCGCCGCCGTCCTGCAACGGCTGCCGCGGCCGCTCTGGGTGAGCGTGTACGACCAGACCAACATCGGCGGAAAGGCGCTCGCGGACTGGCTCGCGGCGTGGCTGCCCGCGGACGTCGGCGTGTTCTTCCAGGACGGCTGCGGTGTCTATGCCCGCGAGCCGTATGTCGCGCGCGCCTACCTCGACGAACTGGTTGCAAAATTGGGCAAGCGACGCGTGCGGGTCATCGCCGAGGCGTTCAGGCCTGCCGAACGGGGCGGATTCCGTTCGGCCAGCGCCGACGAGCTGGGCAAGCAACTGCTGGCGTATCGCGGTTATCCCGTCTACCTGTTCGATGGTCCGCACTATGTGTCGGACGACCTCACGCGCACGCTCTCGACGTGGAAGCCGAAGCCACCTCCGGCCGCGCCGGTGGGCACGGCGCACTGACCCGGTTCGGACCCGGCGAGCGGGGCGGCCAGGGCGCGCGTGCGGCGAAACAATCGGGCGGATCGGCTTTCCGGCGGCAACGCGTGCCCGGCACCCGGCGCCGGCATGCCGGCGTACGCGGCCGATCGTCCATTTGCTGCTCCCGCGCCCCCCCATTTGATGACCAAACCGCAAGACCTAGTGCATAGATATCGTTTGCCGCGGCCTTAATGACTATCGACAATCGTGGCTCGATTTCGCCGCCGTGGCGCCAGAAGTGCCGCGGTGGCCGGTACCTGGCGGCTATCCCGGCCGTCCGCGCCATCCAGCTCACGACGACATGTACGCGTTCACTCCCTCATTCCAGAATCCCGCCGGCTCGCCGATCCGCGAACTGTTCAAGTACCTGTCCGAACCGGGCATGATTTCCTTCGCGGGCGGCTATCCGGCCAGCGACCTGTTCGACGTCGACGGCCTGAACGCGGCCGCCGTGCGCGCGTATGCGCAGCCGGTGCGCTGCCTGCAATACGGCCCGACCGATGGCCTCGCCGAACTGAAGCAGCAGCTAATCGCGTTGATGGCGCGCCGCGGTGTGGCGTGCACGGCGGCGGAGCTGCTCGTCACGACCGGTTCGCAGCAGGGGCTCGACCTGTTGCTGCGCGTGATGGTGTCGCCCGGCGACGTCGTGCTGACCGAGCAGCCGGCCTATCCGGCGACGCTGCAGGCGATGCGTCTGCAGCAGGCGCGCATCGTGACGATTCCGGTCGACGGCGCGGGGCTCGACGTCGATCGTCTCGGCGAACAGCTTTCCTCCGGCACGATCGCGCAGCCGAAGCTGCTCTACACGGTCCCGACCTTCGCGAACCCGACGGGCGCGACGCTCACACGCGAACGACGGCTGAAGCTGCTGCGTCTCGCGGTGCAATACCGCTTCCTGATCGTCGAGGACGATCCGTACGGCGACCTGCGTTTCGCGGGCGAAGCCGTGCCGTCGATGCTTGCGCTGGCCGACGAAGTGGACGGCGCACGCGACTGGATCGTGCATTTCGCGAGCCTGTCGAAGATCGTCGCGCCGGGGCTGCGAGTGGGCTGGACGATCGCGCCGGCCGAGATCGCGCGCCGCTGCGTGATCGCGAAGCAGACGGTCGACCTGTGCAGCACGCCGTGGACGCAGGCGACCGCCGCCGAGTATCTGGCCGACGGCGCGCTCGAACGCCATCTGCCGCGCATCACGGCCGCTTACCAGCGCAAATGCGCTGCGATGTGCGACGCATTGCGCGACGGCCTCGGCGATGCGATCGAGTTTCATCGTCCCGAAGGCGGGATGTTCGTGTGGGCGCGGATCGGCGCGGTGTCGTCGGACGTGCTGCTGCAACAGGCGATCGCGAACAAGATCGTGTTCGTGCCGGGCAAGGCATTCTTCGCGGACAACGTCGACGCGGCATCGCTGCGCCTGTCGTTCGCCGCGCCGGACGTCGATGCGATCCGGGAAGGCGTCGCGCGCCTCGTGCGCGCGTATGGAGCGGCGCTCGCCGCGTGAGGAGACAGCAACGTGAACATCACCGTCAACGACACCGTATCGATGGGCGCGGCACCGCGCGCGGGCGATAACCGGCCCGTCGCGCACCGCTCGTCGCAGATCAGCGCAGGGCCGCAGTATGTGGCCGACGTGCTCGGCCGCTTCGGCGCACAGCCGGCGGACGACATCGGCGACGCGGCATCGGTCGTGCTCGGCTACAACTGAGCCGCGCGGCGACGGCCGGCGCGCTGCATGCATGCCGGCGCCGCCGCAAGCGGTTAAGCTTGCGCGATCGCAACACGCACGATCGCCGCTTCGCCATGTCCGACTCAACTTCCGAATCGCTCGCGCAAACATACGAGCGCCTCTGGTCCTGCCTCGCATCCGGCGTGAGCGCGCAGCGTTCGCCGTTCACGATGCTGCAGGCCGCGACGCTCGGTATCGACGGCGCGCCGAAGGTACGCACGATCGTGTTGCGTCAGGTGAACCGTGCCGATCGTGTGCTGTCGTTTCATACCGATGCGCGTTCGGAGAAGGTCGCGGAGCTGCGCCGCGATCCGCGCATCGCGCTCGTCGCCAGCGATCTCGATGCGCTCGTGCAGATTCGCGTGGAGGGCGTTGCGTCGGTCTGCGACGACGAAGCGCAACGCCGCGCGATCTGGCAATCGAGCCGCCCGCATACGCTGCTGCTGTATCGCGCACCATTGCCGCCGGGCACGCCGGTCGAGTCGCCCGAAGCCGCGCATGTGTCGGCGAGCCCGCGCGCCAATCCCGACGACGACGGTTACGAGAACTTCTGCCTGCTTCACGTGAACGTGACGCGCATCGACTGGCTCGAACTCGCGCGCGCCGGCCATCGCCGCGCGGTGTTCGACCTGCACGAAGGCGGCTACGAAGGGCGGTGGATCGCGCCCTGAGCCGGACGTTCACGCACCGCTTTCGACGTGACGGGCCAATGCCGCGGCGAGGTACTGCTCGCCGTCGTCGATCGACCCGACGATCGCGGGCGCGCTGACTTCTCCCCAGAACGGCAGACGCCACTGCGGATCGGGGTGATGCCCCAGGACGACGGCCCGATACAGGCCATCGGGCCGTTGCGCAATCAGCGTGACCAGATGCCGATCGGCGACGTGCGTTTCGGCAACGGGTTGCTCGCCGGGCATCAGCACGCCCGTCCAGATGCCGCCGTGTCGTTCTTCCCATTCCATCGGATCATCTCCTCGCCGCA
This sequence comes from Burkholderia sp. AU4i, assembly GCF_000466765.1. Taxonomy (NCBI): domain Bacteria; kingdom Pseudomonadati; phylum Pseudomonadota; class Betaproteobacteria; order Burkholderiales; family Burkholderiaceae; genus Burkholderia; species Burkholderia sp. AU4i. The sequence goes on from NZ_ASSI01000014.1 coordinate 45,924, forward strand.
TATCGCCCGTTGCGGGGTTCGCCGCCGGCTGCCCGGGATCGCACACGGCGCCTACGCGCTCCTTCCCGCACCACGGCTGCCCGCCGAATCGGGTGAATCGGGCGGCCGCCCGTCCGATGCCGCCTGCGTGGTCATCCATTCGCGCATCACGACGATGGCGTCGTCATCGCGCCGCTCGGCCGGATACACGAGATAAAACCCCATCGACAGCGGAAACGCGAAATCGAACGGCTTGCACAGGCGGCCGGCGGCGATGTCGCGCTCGACGAGCGGATCGGTGGCGAGCGCGATGCCCTGGCCGGCGACGGCCGCATCGATCGCGAGCGACGTCTGGTTGAAGCGCAGCCCCTTGTGCGGATCGAGGTCGACGGGCTCCGGCATCGCGGCGAGGAACTCGGGCCACAGGTCGTGCGCGTCGTGCAGCAGCACGTGGCTTGCGAGCGCGCGCGGCGACGCCGGCGCGGCCAGCAGCGCGGGGCTGCACACGGCACACACGTCGAGCGGGAACAGCGCATGCGTGGCGAGATGCTTGCCGAACGGCGGCTTGCCGTAACGGATCGCGAGATCGACGCCGTCATGGCGGAACGTCGCGATCTGCGGGTCGGCGATCACGCGCACGTCGTAGTCGGGATGCGCGTCGGTGAAGTGCGCGAGCCGCGGAATCAGCCACTTCGACGCGAACGACGGCGTCGTGCTGATGGTCAGCGCGGCGCGCCGCTTCACGAGCTTGTCGGTCGCGTCGGCGATCGCGTGCAGCGCGCGCTGCACGTCGGAGAAATACGCGGCGCCGTCGTGCGTCAGCGCGAGGCCGCGCGGCAGGCGTTCGAACAGCTTCAGGCCGAGCACGTCCTCGAGGTGGCGAACCTGCTGCGCGACGGCGCCCTGCGTGACGCCGATCTCGTCGGCGGCGGCGCGGAAATTGAGGTGCCGCGCGGACACTTCGAACGCGCGGAGCGCATTCAGCGGCGGCAGGCGGGAGGGGCGAGGCGGCATCGTCAGGCTGTAGAAAAACTATCGGCTGGAGGCAGAAATACTGGTTCGACAGTCGGTATCGATGCGCCTACATTACCACCATGGCGCACCGAACGGCGGTTGCGCGGCGGCAGGATTCGAATGAGGAGCAGATCGTGACTGTAGAAAAAGTGGCGTTGATCACGGCGGCGGGCAAGGGCATGGGCGCGGCGATCGCGCGCGAACTGGCGGCGACGGGTTATCGCGTCGCGCTGATGTCGCCGTCGGGCAGCGCGGTGGCGCTCGGCGAGGAACTGGGCGGATTCGGCATCCAGGGTTCGGTGACGGAAGAAGCCGACATCGACCGGCTGGTGCAGGAAACGCTCGCGCGCTACGGCCGCATCGATGCGGTCGTGAACAACACCGGGCATCCGCCGAAGGGCGAGCTGCTGGCGATCACCGACGACAACTGGCATGCGGGGCTCGACCTGATCCTGCTGAACGTGGTGCGCGTGATGCGCCGTGTGACGCCGGTCTTCCAGAAGCAGGGCGGCGGCGCGGTGGTCAACATCTCGAGCTTCGCGGCGGACGCGCCCGAGCAGCCGATGCCCGTTTCGTCGGCACTGCGCGCGGCGCTGAGCGCATGGACGCGTCTTTACGCGGAACGTTACGCGGCCGAGCACATCCGGATGAACGCGGTGCTGCCGGGCTTCATCGACAGCTGGCCGGAAACGCCGGAGATCGTCGCACGCATCCCGGCCGGCCGCTTCGGCAAGACCGGCGAGATCGCGAAGACGGTCGCGTTCCTGCTGTCCGACGGCGCGGGTTACATCACCGGGCAGAACATTCGCGTCGACGGCGCGATCGTCAAGGCGCTCTGAGCGTCGCGCGGGCGAGCGGCCGAAGCGGCCGGGCCGCTCGCCGCGCAGTCGCTACAAACGCGTACAAACCAGACAAATCCGGGATACATCAGACCTTTCAAATGGGCGACGCCGCGTGAGCCGGGCGCGCCGGATTGAAAGCGAAGGCGCGGCCCCGCGCGCGGCATGTTCACTTTCCACTTCACGAAAGGAGATGCCGAACGATGTCTTCCACACCGTTTTCCCCGATGCGTCGCCACCTGCTTGCCACGTCCGTGGCCGCAGGGGTCTCCGCGATGCTGCCCACGGCGCTGCATGCCGCGACCGGCGCGAGCGGCATACGCCCGTTCACCGCGCACATTCCCGACGAAGCCGTCGCCGACCTGCGCCGCCGCATCGCGGCAACACGCTGGCCGGGCCGCGAGACCGTCGCCGACGAATCGCAGGGGGTGCGGCTGGCGCGCATGCAGGCGCTGCTGCGCTACTGGGGCACCGATTACGACTGGCGCAAGGGCGAGGCGCGCCTGAACGGTTTCCCGATGTTCATCACGGAAATCGACGGGCTCGACATTCATTTCATCCACGTGCGCTCGCGGCACGAGAACGCGATGCCGATGATCATGACGCACGGCTGGCCGGGTTCGATCTTCGAGCTGCTGAAGGCGATCGGCCCGCTGACCGACCCGACCGCGCACGGCGCGAGCGCCGACGATGCGTTCCATGTCGTCGTGCCGTCGTTGCCGGGCTTCGGCTTCTCGGGCCGGCCGACGCAGACCGGCTGGGGTTCCGACCACATCGCGCGCGCGTGGGGCGAGCTGATGGCGCGGCTCGGTTATACGCGCTTCGTGTCGCAGGGCGGCGACTGCGGCTCGGTGATCTCGCACCGGATGGCGATGCAGCGCGTGCAGGGCCTGGCCGGGATTCACGTGAACATGCCGGCGACGGTGCCGCCGGATATCGCGACGCTGCTCGCGACCGATGCACCCGCGCCGGCGTCGCTGTCGCCGAAGGAGAAGGCCGCATACGAGAAGCTCGCGACGTTCTATCGCGACAACTGCGGGTACTCGGCGATGATGGTCACGCGCCCGCAGACGGTCGGCTATGCACTCGCCGATTCGCCGTCCGGGCAGGCAGCGTGGATGTACGACAAGATTTCGCAGTGGACTTATAGCGGCGGCGTGCCCGAGCGTTCGATTCCGCGCGACGAGATTCTCGACGACATCTCGCTGTACTGGCTGACGAACACCGCGACGTCCGCCGCGCAGATCTACTGGGAGGATCACTCGAACAACTTCAATGCGGTGGATATCGCGTTGCCGGCCGCGATCACGGTGTTTCCGGGCGAGATCTACCAGGCGCCGCGCAGCTGGGCCGAGCGCAGCTATCACAACCTGATCTACTTCAACGAAGTCGACAAGGGCGGGCATTTCGCGGCATGGGAGGAACCGGAGTTGTTCGCGCGTGAAGTGCGCGCCGGGTTCCGGCCGCTGCGGCGCGTGTAAGCGAGGGAGGACGGGCGAACGCGGGCCGGCGCGGATGCGGTCGGCGTTTGCTTCCGTCGTGCACGTTCCTGAATTCACCGCGGCGTCGTTATTGCTGCCGGCGTTACCTGTTTAAGCGGCCGTTTTACGGCAGAAACAGCACGGCGCTTCCGTTCACGATTGAATGACATATCGATGAACAAAACCCGTTATGGAAGAAACATTCCATCGTAATTATTTGATTAAAAAGCGATTTTGATAAAAATCAAAATATGTCGCGTGAATTGACTGATGTATTGAAACCCTCAATACAATGATCCGCGACTGCACCTGAGTGCGGACAAATCATCCTGTTTATTGGCACGCGGCAAAAAGCCGAATCGGCTTTTTCACGGTTTCACCCGGTAAAAAAATACGACCCGAGGTTTCGCGATGACGAATAACGACGTGCGCGAGTCACGCATGGCTTGCGACGGCATGCGCCCGCTTGAAGGTCGAAGAGGCATCGTCGTCGGCCTGGCGAACGAGCAGAGCATCGCGTGGGGATGTGCGCGCGCATTTCGCGCGGCGGGTGCCGAACTGGCGGTGACCTGGCAATCCGACCGGGCGTTGCCGTACATCGAGCCGCTGCTGGACCAGCTGAAGCCGGCGATTGCGATGCCGCTCGACGTGAGCCGGGCCGACCAGATGCGCGAGGTGTTCGACACGATCGGCGAACAGTGGGGCGGCCTCGATTTTCTGTTGCATGCCGTTGCCTATGCACCCAGGGCCGATCTGCACGGGCGCGTCGTCGACAGTTCGCCGGAAGGGTTCGCGCTCGCGATGGATACCTCCTGCCACTCGTTCATCAGGATGGCGAAACTGGCCGAGCCGTTGATGACGTCCGGTGGAAGCCTGATGGCGATGACCTATATCGGAGCCGACCAGGTCATCGCGGAGTACGGTGTGATGGGCCCGGTCAAGGCGGCGCTGGAGGCCACCGTCCGATACCTCGCTGTCGAGCTGGGGCCGGCCGGCATTCGCGTGCATGCGGTGTCGCCCGGCGCACTGGCCACGCGGGCGGCATCCGGGCTGCCGAACTTCGATCATCTGCTTGACGACACCGCCCGGCGTGCGCCATTGCGCCGTCCGCTCGACATCGACGACGTCGGTGCGTTGTGCACCTTTCTCGCCGGCGATGCCGCACGCGCGATGACCGGCGGTATTCACTACATCGACGCGGGGATGCACGTGCTCGGCTGACGCCTGGCGCGAGGCGGCCGCTCCCGGAATGCGTCGAGATTCACCTTGCCCCTCTGGAGAACAGTGTTATGGATGCTGCCAAGCAACTGGCGCGCAGTCATGAGATCGCCACGGAGATTGTCCACGTCCTGCAAAAGCGCACGCAGCACGCGCTGGAACAGTACGGGAATCGGTTGGGCGAAGCGTTCGACGGCAGCGACGGCCCCGGCCGGGCGCCGGGCGCCGATCCGTTTGCCATGCCATTCTCGCCGCTGGGCGCGTGGCATTACGCGGTCGACGCCGCACAGCGCGCGCTGCTGTTCTGGGACACGCTGCGCGAGCGCGGCACGCAATATGTCGAGCGCATGGCCGAGGGGCTCAAGCCGGTGCTGCATTTCGACTACGACGTCGTGCTCGACGGCCGGCAGTTCGCACGGCCCGTCAATTACGCACTCGTTCACATCCAGCCGCCGGATGGCGTGATCGTCGACGCCGGCAAGCGGCCCTACCTGATCATCGATCCGCGCGCGGGGCACGGCCCCGGTATCGGCGGCTTCAAGGACGATTCGCAAGTCGGCGTGGCGTTGCGCGCGGGGCATCCCGTGTATTTCGTCGTGTTCTTCCAGGAGCCCGAGCCCGGCCAGACGTTGCTCGACGTGTGTGCCGCGGAACAGGCGTTCGTCCGGAAAGTGCGGGAACTGCATCCGGACAGCCTCAAGCCGGCCATCGTCGGCAACTGCCAGGGCGGCTGGGCCGCGATGATGCTCGCGAGTTCGTCGGCGGACGATACGGGCCCGATCGTCATCAACGGCGCCCCGATGTCGTACTGGAGCGGCGCGTGGAGCGAGGGGCCCGGCGACAATCCGATGCGCTATGCCGGCGGCATACTCGGCGGCACGTGGCTCGCGTCGTTTGCGTCGGACCTGGGCAACGGCAAGTTCGACGGCGCCTATCTCGTGCAGAACTTCGAGAACCTGAACCCGGCGAACACGTTGTGGGACAAGTATTACCACGTGTACGACCACATCGACACCGAGCCGCCGCGCTTCCTCGAGTTCGAGCGCTGGTGGGGCGGCTACTACCTGATGAACCGCGACGAGATCGAATGGATCACGCGCAACCTGTTCATCGGCAACAAGCTCTGGTCCGGCGAAGTGAAAGACGGATCGGGCAAGGCGTTCGACCTGCGCGAGATCCGCTCGCCGATCATCCTGTTCGCGTCGATGGGCGACAACATCACGCCGCCGCAGCAGGCGTTCAACTGGGTCGCGGACATCTACGGCAGCACGGAGGAGATCAAGGCGCGCGGGCAGGTCATCATCGGGTTGGTGGAAGAGGACGTGGGGCATCTCGGCATCTTCGTGTCCGGCAAGGTCGCGAAGAAGGAGCACGCGCAGATCGTCAGCGTGCTGGATGCCGTCGAAACGCTGCCGCCCGGCCTCTATGCGATGTCGATCGAGGAAGTGAAGGGCGCCGACGGGAAGGTCACGTACGACGTCACCTTCGCCGAGCACCGTCTGGAAGAGATCGCGCAATACTTCAACCGCTTCGGGCGCAAGGACGAACAAGCGTTCGAGGCCGTCGCCGCGCTGTCCGAATTCACGCAGCGCGCGTATGAACTGTTCATGCAGCCATACGTGCAGCAGGCATCGAACGAGACCACCGCGCACCTGTTGCGCGACTTTCATCCGCTGCGCTTCCAGCGCTGGGCGTTTTCGGACCTGAATCCCTGGCTTCGCTGGCTGAAGCCCGCCGCCGACACGCTCAGGGCCCACCGCCAGCCGGCCGACGATATCGAGCCATGGCGCAAGCTCGAACGGCGTGGCTCGGATATCGTCAGCGCGTCGCTCGACTGTTTCCGCGCGATGCGCGATGCAAGCATCGAGTCGCTGTTCTTCACGCTGTACACCCAGCCGGCCTTGCTTCATTTCGGGGAGCAGTATCGCGACCGCCACGCGGCTGCGCCGGCGGCGGCGGACCCCCGCGACCTGCCGTTCGTGAAGGCGGCGCTCGCGTCGATCGACCGTGGCGGCTACACCGAAGCGGTTGCGCGGGCGGCGTTCCTGCTCGAGCGCAACGGCGAACCGTTTCCGCTGGCGCAGCTTGCGGCCGAGCGCGAGCTTGCCGAAACCTACGCCGAATACCTGCCGAACCTGCCGCCCGACCAGTGGCGGCGCATCTATGGCGAGCAGGAGATCATCGCGACTTACGCGCCCCAACAGGCCGTCGCCACGCTGCCGGTGCTGCTTGCCCGGCCGGAGGACCGCCAGCGGCTGCTGACGCTGCTGGACAAGCTGCTGGGCGATGCGCGCGTGCAAAGCGCGTCGGTGAGCGAGCAACAGTGGGCGGCGCTGCAACGCATTCGCGCGGTACTGGGCGCGCCGCCTGCCACGCTGCCGGCCAGGGGGCCGCTGGCGACACTCGAACGCGTGCAGTGACGGACAGCGAGGAACCGCAATGGAAACCCGACACGAGAAATATCGCCGCCTCATCGAGCACTGCCAGGCGCTTGCGCCGATGCCGACGGCCGTCGCGCATCCGTGCGATCGAAGCTCGCTCGAGGGCGCGCTGGAGGCGGCGCGCAAGGGGCTGATCGCGCCGATCCTGGTCGGCCCGCGTGCGCGTATCGAAGCGACCGCCGCGGAGTTGCAGCTGCCGGTCGGCGATCACGAGATCGTCGATGCGCCGTACAGCGAGGCGTCGGCAGCGGCGGCGGTGCGGCTCGTACGCGACGGCCGTGCGTCCGCGCTGATGAAGGGCAGCCTTCACACCGACGAACTCATGGCCGAAGTGGTGCGGCACGATTCCGGGTTGCGCACGGGCCGGCGCATCAGCCATTGCTTCGTGATGGACGTGCCCGCGCACGCCGACCCGCTGATCGTGACCGACGCGGCGATCAATATCGCGCCGACGCTCGAGGAAAAGGTCGACATCCTGCAGAACGCGATCGATCTCGCGCATGCGCTGGATTTCCCGCAGGTTCGTGTGGCGATCCTCTCGGCCATGGAGACGGTCAACCCGAAAGTGCCGTCGACGCTCGAAGCCGCCGCGCTGTGCAAGATGGTGGATCGGCGGCAGATTACCGGCGCGCTCGTCGACGGCCCGCTGGCGCTCGACAACGCGATCGATCCCGAAGCCGCGCGCATCAAGCAGATCGATTCGCCGGTGGCCGGGCACGCGAACGTGCTGATGGTGCCGAACCTCGAAGCGGGCAACATGCTTGCCAAGAGCCTGTCGTTCCTGGCCGGCGCAGACGCGGCGGGCATCGTGCTCGGCGCGCGCGTACCCGTCATCCTGACGAGTCGTGCCGATTCGTTGATCACCCGGCTGGCTTCCTGCGCGGTCGCGATGCTCGTCGCGAACGTGCAGCGCGAAGCGGCCCGGCGCGTGGGGTGACGCCATGGCAGACGTGATTCTGGTGTTGAATGCCGGCTCGTCGAGCATCAAGTTTTCCGCATTCGACGTGCACGGCGACACGCTCGGCCTGATCGTGCATGGCCAGGTCGAGGGCCTGTACACGGCCACGGCGCACTTCAGCGCCGTCGATCGCCACGCGGAGCGTCACGAACGGCAATGGGCCGGCGGCGATACGTTCGGCCATCAGGAAGGGCTCGAGCAGATCGCCGCGTTCCTGGGCGCGCATCAGGAAGGGCATCGTCTCGCGGCGGTGGGCCATCGCGTCGTGCACGGCGGACAACGCTTCAGCGGCCCGGTGCGCGTCACGCCCGAGATCGTGGCCGAGCTGGAGAAACTCACCCCGCTCGCGCCGTTGCATCAGCCGCACAACCTGACGCCGATTCGTATCCTCGAAACGATGCGGCCCGGCGTCGAGCAGGTGGCCTGCTTCGACACGGCGTTCCACTGCACGCAGCCCGCGGTGACCCAGGCGTTCGCGCTGCCCGCGTCGATCACCAGCCGGGGCGTGCGCCGTTACGGTTTCCACGGGCTCTCGTACGAGTACATCGCGAGCGTGCTGCCCGACGTCGCGCCGGCGGCGGCGCGCGGGCGCACGGTCGTCGCCCACCTCGGCAACGGCGCGAGCATGTGCGCGCTCGTGGCAGGCAAGAGCGTCGCGAGCACGATGGGGTTCACGGCGCTTGACGGGCTGCCGATGGGCACGCGTTGCGGCAACCTCGATCCCGGCGTCGTGATCTTCCTGATGGAAGCACTCCGGATGGACGTGCGCGCCGTCGAGGATCTGCTCTATCGGCGTTCCGGGTTGCTCGGCGTGTCCGGCCTGTCGAGCGACATGCGCACCCTGCTCGCGAGCGACGACCCGCACGCACGCTTCGCCATCGAGCTGTACGTCTACCGCATCGCGCGCGAACTCGGTTCGCTCGCGGCCGCGATGGAGGGAGTCGACGCCGTCGTGTTCACCGCGGGGATCGGCGAGCACGCGGCGGCGATTCGCGAGGGGGTGTTGCGCCGTGCGGCGTGGCTCGGCGTCGAGATCGACGTCGACGCGAACGGCACGGGCGGGCCGCTGATCACGACGGCATCGAGCCGCGTATCGGCGTGGGTGATCCCGACCGACGAAGAACTGATGATCGCGCGCCATACGCACCGGCTGATCCGGTGACGGGTGAACGAGCAAGGAATCCTCATGGCTGAACTACTGCTGGTCAATGTCGAAGAACACGCGCGCGACGACGAGGTCGGCGCGTTCCTGGCGCGGCATGGATTCCCGCAGTTCGATGCGATCGAGCGTGTGCCGGCCGGGATCGGCACCCCCATCGCGCTGCTCCGGTTCAACACGCTGTCGTCGGTCGCGCTTTACTCGCTGCGCGCCCGGATCGACCACATCTCGTGGCGGGGCCGCTCGATTCGCGCGCATATCCTGCCGGACCGGAAGGACTGAACGGCTGCGTGCGGCGGCGTGGTTCGAGCGGTGAATGCGCGCCGGCCGGCATGCGGCCCGTGTTCATCGGCGGAGTGAGGCGGTGTCATGCCGCCGCGATGTCTCGGGACGGCGTCGCCGTCAGATGATCCGGCACGTGCCGTGTACGTCCCTCAGCCACGTGAGAAGCATCATCGCGGCATAGACACAAGGCAGCACGATCAAAAATCGACGCCACGTTACCTTGAAACGCGGAAGCCGCCGGACGACCGCGGCGAGGGCGATGCAGGCAACCAGCCCGACCGGCAAGATGTTCCAGTTGTCCCGGAAGGCGGCAAAAACGAAAGCCGCCGTGAAAAACACGACCCAGACCACGGCACCGCCCAGGGTGTCGCAGTAGGCGGTGGCGTATCCGGAGAACCACGCGAGCAGAAGCGCCGCAAGCCCGAACGCGGTCAGGATGGTCGCGAGCCAGAGCGGCGGCCCGTTCGTGCCCGCCTGTCGCACGGGAGCGTCTTGTTGGTCGGCATCGGTCAATTCGGTCACCTGCAATCGGGCGGGTTGTCACGGCAAGCGGTGTAGTATCGCCGCGTTTCGGCGCCGAAGCGAGAGGCGGTGCGTGGCCATGCCATCGCCGGGGCAGGCCGGCGCGTGGCCATGCCATCGCCGGGGCAGGCCGGCGCGTGGCACGTGGCCCCTGCGAACCCGCATTTCCCGAGCGATTTTTGAATCGTCGTGTGTCGTGTTCGCCGACAGATACGTTGGGATACAAAGCCTCGCCAGGGCTCGGGTATAAAACCGGTGAAGCGATTCACACGGCGGCGCGATGCCATGCGCCGCTGCCGAGAATGCAGATTCCCGAGTGCCCGCACGTGCCGCGGTCACCTTCCTTAGCGATCGACACTGGAGAACGAGTCATGCCCGAAACCGTGAACACCCGCCGCCGCCTGATCCTGGGTACGACGCTGGCGAGCCTCAGCCTCGCCGACCTCGGCTTCAGCGCCCTGGCGCACGCGCAGTCGGCGCCCGATGCAGCGCCTGCGAAGCGCGCGGCCGGCGCCGCGTCGCTGGGCACGATCCACCAGATCGACGCGGGCGTGCTCAACGTCGGGTATGCGGACCTCGGGCCGAAGAACGGCCCGGTCGTGTTCCTGCTGCACGGCTGGCCGTACGACATCTACAGCTACGCGGAAGTCGCGCCGCTGCTCGTCGCGGCCGGCTATCGCGTGATCGTGCCTTACCTGCGCGGCTACGGGTCGACGACGTTCCGCTCGGCCGACACGGTGCGCAACGGCCAGCAGGCCGTGACGGCCGTCGACATCATTGCGCTGATGGATGCGCTGAAGATCGACCGGGCGGTGTTCGGCGGTTACGACTGGGGCGCGCGCACGGCCGACATCATCGCGGCGCTGTGGCCGCAGCGCGTGAAGGCGCTGGTGTCGGTGAGCGGCTACCTGATCGGCAGCCAGGAGGCGAACCGCAAGCCGCTGCCGCCGCAGGCCGAATTCCAGTGGTGGTATCAGTTCTACTTCACGACCGAGCGTGGCGCGCTGGGCTACGCGGCGAACCGCGATGCGTTCAACAAGCTGATCTGGCAACTCGCATCGCCGAAATGGCAGTTCTCCGACGAAACCTACGCGCGCACGGCCGCGTCGTTCCAGAACCCCGATCACGTGGCCGTCGTGATCCACAACTATCGCTGGCGTCTCGGGCTCGCGAAGGGCGAGGCGCAATACGACGACCTCGAGCGGCGCCTCGCGGCCGGCCCCGCGATTACGGTGCCGACGATCACGATGGAAGGCGATGCGAACGGCGCGCCGCATCCGGAACCGGCCGCGTACGCGAAGAAGTTCACCGGCAAGTACCAGCACCGCACGATCACCGGCGGCATCGGCCACAACCTGCCGCAGGAAGCGCCGCAGGCGTTCGCGGATGCGATCCTGCAAGTGGAGCACCTGTGATGCGGGCGCGCATGGGTGGCGTGCGGCGCGGCGTGCGCCGCGGGTTCGTCGCGGGCGTGCTGCTGGCCGGCGCGTGGTCGGCGAGCGGCCCGGCCGCGTTCGCGGAGCAGCCGAAGCCGGCTGCTGCTGCCGCGTCGCCGATTTACGGCGTGACGATCCCGCCCGGCTACCGGAAGTGGGAAATGGTCGCCCCGGCCGAAGAAGCCGCGCCGCTCGATGAACTGCGTGTCGTGCTCGGCAATCCCGTCGCGATCCGTGCGCTCGAACAGGCGACACTGCCGTTTCCGGACGGCACGATCCTGGTGAAGCTCGCGTACAAGCGCAAGCAGTCCGACGAGTTCGCGCCGGCGACGGTGCCCGGGCAGGCAACGACCGTGCAGGTGATGGTGCAGGACTCGCGCCGCTATGCGTCGACGGGCGGCTGGGGGTTCGGGCGGTTCATCAACGGCGTGCCGGCCGATATCGGCCAGCACCAGACGTGCTTTGCGTGCCACCAGGCGCGGGTGAAGAATCACGATTACGTGTTCACGCGGCTGGCGCCGTGACGGAAGCGTGAGCAAGGTGAGTCGCCGGGATACACGCGGCTCATTAACGTCCCGTCATCGGTGGCGAATGGTGTGCGACTGCTCGCCCCATAACCCCGCTCGTGCCGGCTCCGGATTCGACCCGGCCGCCGTAGGCGCGTCGCCTGGGTGGCCGATTCCCGTATTGCGTCCATTCCCGTGAATGACTCGGCGACGCGATCCTGGTCGCACGGATCGCGCCTCCGAGCCATCTGCGTCACCACGAATAGCCCTGCATTCCGTAATTGGTGTCGTGCCGGCGTCCCCACCACGGCAGGTACGCATTGTTCCCGCCACGCGCGCGGAACCAGTCCTTGTCCGGATCGATCGGCGTGAGCGTCGACGGTGGCCTGACGACGACCGCGACGGGATGCTCCGGGTCGGTCGTGCCGGCGACCAATGCGTTACCGCCGAAGTGATTGATCCGGCCGATCGCCAGCGCAACGTCGGTCAAGGCGCTGCCGGTTCCCATGTCACCGAGCAGGGCGGCCGTGTTGAAGGCCTGTTGCCGGGGATCGTATTCCGGGAGCGTTTCCGTCAAGGTCTGCGCGAGTGCGACGAGACGTGACGAGGCCACGTCACTGCCTTTCCCTGCGTCGTGCACGATGTACTCGAGATCCGGGACTGCGACACCGGCATTGCGCGCTGCCTGGTCGACGGTCGCTTTCCACGCCTGCACGGTTCGCGTCGTGCCGACCTTCGGCGAGAACGCTTGCGTGTTGCCGGTGGCGGCCTTGCCGATCCAGGCGAGCGGTTCGCGCTGCGTGTCGAAGTTCGGGCCGGCGAGAAACAGCACGACGAGGTTCTCGTTGATCTGCGCGTCGAGCGGCGGAAAATTCGGCGCATCCCAGTTCACCACCCACACGGTCTTGTCGGGGTTGTCCCGCAAGTAGTCCAACGCCTTGTTCAGCGCCCCGAAGCCGGCGTTCGCGCCGCCTTGCGTGATTTGCACATCGGGCAGTGTGTCGCGGCTCCACATCGTCGGGAAATACCGATTGCCGATCGAAAACGTCTTTCGAATCGAGTTTTGCAAATAGCTCTGCGATTCGTCCGCGTCGAGTCGCTCCGGAATCGCAAGCTCGACGCGAATGCCTGCCAATTCGCGCCAATCTTTCTTGTTGTCGGGGTTCACCGTGTAGAAGTATTTTGGATTGGAGGCGTAGCGAGAATGAAGCAGCAGAGGGAACCTCTTCATGTACTTGTGATAGAAACCCTTGAACGTCTCCGCGCCTTCGTTGCCGTATGCGATACCCGCTACCGCTTGCAGCGTAGTAAAGGACTTCGGATCGGTGCGGACCATATCGTCGTTCTTGTTGGGTGCGGCGAGCCCCTGCGTCCACAACAATTGCCATTCGGTCGGGTAGTCCCTCCGTTGCAATGGATTCATCCAGATCAGGCCGACAACCTGCGCGACGAACGGCTTCGCCGACGCTGCATCTTCAAGCACCGTACTCCCTACTTGCTCCTGGGCAGGCGCGGCTTGTGCAGGACGCGTCATGGCCGTGATAAACAGAAACACCATGAGCGCGGCCAGGGCGGGCACGACAACGATTCGTTTCATCCATTCTCCTATTTCCAGATGGGCTGGATCGGGTTGTTCGACGTGCGTCATCAGCGACGCCATGAGTACTGCGGCAATGGGCCATACCGAAACGGCAACAGCGACACGTCGCTGCCATGTAGCGATGAGTGCCTTCAAAATGCACCTCCGACCTTCAGATAAAACGCCCCTTCACGTTCATCTACAATCGCGTCGGGCATATTTCCTTCTCCGTTTTCCATATGCACCCATTCCTGCATCGGTAGATCGTCAAGTTTGCCGCGCATGAAATAGTCGAAGTACTTCTCCCTCGGATTGCCGTCGAATCATTTCTCGATCCGCGACCGTCGTCGGTGCGCACCGACGAACCGGCGGCAACGGCCGCTACGCCGGACGCAGCCGCATCGCGACCGGCACCGCCGCCCATCGTCGTGTGTGAAATGCGGATGCCGTGAAAATGCGCTCAGGGGCGATGGCGACGAACGGAAATTGTCAGAATGTGTTTCCGGGCAGGAATCAGGCGTGTTGCTTCGTCACTGGAAAAGCGCGGCAGAAGCGAGCGGTTTTTCAATCCGTTGAGATGGTCAGGTCCGTCATCCGCTGAGGCCGCCGGATGACGCACTTGTGCGCGGCGCCGTGTCCTGATCGGCCGGTGATTGAGTCGATATCGTCCGTACCTGCATGGCGAATTCGACGAGTTTGTATCGCACTGTATCCAGCGCTGCTTCGGAAACATCGGATTGCACTGAAACCCTGCTTCAGAAACATGCCGGATACGTGGGCGGGTTCTACTGTCGACATGCAGGAAACGTTCGATGCCAGACGATCTGGATCGGATGCCGAATGATCGACCGACCTACTTCCTTCAAGGAGAACCCTCATGAAAGCCGCTCGCATCCTCGCCGTTGCCGTCCTCGCCGCCGTCCCCGCCCTGTCGTTTGCCGATACCGGCCACGGCCTCACGCGTGCCGACGTGCGCGCCGAACTCGTCCGCCTGGAACAGGCCGGCTACAACCCGGCGCGTAGCGAACCGCATTACCCGGAAGACGTCGCCGCCGCGCTGCAGGTCGCGCGTTCCGACCAGAACGGCCCGTCGAAGTCGCAAGGCGACAACGTGGCCGACGCATCGACGCGTGCCGGCCATCGCGACGCGGCGCAAGCGCATTCCGCGCACGACGCATACGACGACCTGTACGCGCATTCGTGATCCGGTGCCGCGCCTGCCTCGTGCGCAGGTGCAGCCGCCACCGCGGCACGTTCAGACAACCCAACACAACACAACAGAGCAAGGAGCAAGACGATGGCCGGTTTGATGAAGCGCGTTCTGGTGTCCGCCGCGGTGATCGGCGGACTGTTCGGTGCGGCCGCGGTGCAGGCTGCGCAGAAGGACGACCTGAAGGGCACGAACGTCGTGCTCGTGCACGGCGCATTCGCCGACGGGTCGAGCTGGAACCGCGTGATTCCGCTGCTCGAGGCGCGCGGGCTGCACGTGGTGTCGGTGCAGAATCCGCTGAGCTCGCTCGCCGACGATGCAGCCGCGACGAAGCGCGCGATCGACGAGCAGAAGGGGCCGGTCGTGCTGGTCGGCCATTCGTGGGCCGGCGTCGTGATCAGCGACGCGGGCAACGACGACAAGGTGAAGTCGCTCGTGTACGTCGCCGCGTTCGCACCCGACAACGGCCAGTCGATCGCGGACGTCACGCAGGGGCTGCCGGCACCTGCATGGGCCGGCGAACTGCGCAAGGATGCGGGCGGCTTCGCCACGTTGTCGGACAAGGCGATCGCGCAGGATTTCGCGCCGGACCTGCCGCCCGCACAGCAGCGCATCATCGCGGCGACCCAGGGGCCGTGGTACGGCGGGTGCATTTCGGAGAAGGTCACGCAGGCCGCGTGGCATGTGAAGCCGTCGACGTTCGTCGTCGCGACGCAGGACCGGATGATCGACCCGAAGCTGCAGGAAACGATGGCGAAGCGGATCGGCGCGACGGTCGCGCGCGTGAACGGCAGCCACGTGTCGATGCTGAGCCAGCCGAAGGCAGTGGCCGACGCGATCATCGCGGCGGCGGAACGGGCGAAGCAGGAAACGCAATGAGTGAACGCGGCACCGCGCTTTCGCAGGCAAGCGCGGTGGCGCGAGTGACGGAGATGTCTTTTCACGAGGAGGAGTCATGACGCAACTGTGGCAACTGCCGGCAACCGAACTCGCGAAACGCGTCCGGCATCGTGACGTGTCCGCGCGCGAAGTCGCGGACGCCGTGCTCGATCGTCTCGACGCGGTGAATCCGGCGATCAACGCGGTGATCGAACACCGGCCCGACGACGTGCGGCGTCAGGCCGACGAAGTCGATCGCGCGATCGCGCGCGGCGACGATCCGGGGCCGCTCTCGGGCGTGCCCGTCACCGTGAAGATCAACGTCGACCAGGCGGGTTTCGCGACGACCAACGGCACGCGCCTGCAGGAGAACCTGATCGCGCATGCCGACAGCCCGGTGGTCGGCAACCTCAGAAAAGCCGGCGCGATCCTGCTCGGCCGCACCAATTCGCCGACGTTCGCGCTGCGCTGGTTCACGTCGAATCTCGTGCACGGCCACACGCGCAATCCGCGTCATCCGTCGCTGACGCCGGGCGGATCGAGCGGCGGCGCGGCGGCGGCCGTGGCCGCGGGAATCGGCCCGCTTGCCGTCGGCACCGACATCGGCGGCTCGGTGCGCAGTTGATGTCGACGGCCGGCCCGATCGCACGCACGATCGACGATCTCGCGCTCGCGCTGCGTGCGTTCGCCGCGTCCGACCCACGCGACCCGTGGCACGTGGCGGTGCCGTTCGACGGGCGCGAGGTGCCGAAGCGCGCGGCACTGTGCGTGCGGCCGGGCGGCCTGCAGGTCGTGCCCGAGGTCGAGGCCGCGTTGCGCGATGCCGCGCGACGGCTGGTCGATGCGGGCTGGACCGTCGACGAGATCGACGACACGCCGCCGATGCGCGAGGCCGCGCTGTTGCAGGAGCAGCTCTGGCTCGGCGACGGTTTCGATGCACTGGCGAACGCGGTTGCCGGCGACGGCGATCCGGGTGCGGTGGCGGTGGTCGAGGCCGTGCGCGGCAAGGTGCGCGACCTGCCGGCCGACGTGATCGGCCGCGCGCTCGTCCGGCGTACGACGCTGACACGGCAGTGGCGGCTGTTTCTCGATGAATATGCGGTCGTGTTGCTGCCGGTATCGTCGGAGCTGCCGTTCCCGGACGATCTCGACCGGCAGGGGCAGGACGGATTCGATCGCGTGTGGGAGGCGCAGCTCACGTTGCGCGCGCTGCCGGCGATGGGGCTGCCGGGGCTTGCCGTGACGACGTCGCTCGAGAATGGCGTGCCGGTCGGCGTGCAGGTGGTCGCCGCGCATCATCGCGAGGATCTGTGCCTGCTCGCCGGGCGCGACATCGAAGCGCGCGGCGTGCCGGTTGCGCCGGTCGACCCGGTACAGTAACCGGCAGACGCACAAGCGAATGCGTCGGCGATGCCCGTCAGGCATCGTGCAGACGCGTGCCGGCAGCAGGACTTCTTGCGTCATCCATGCAGGCGCGCCAGCGCCTGCATCCCGTTTCGGATTTCATCGCAACGCGCCACCCGCCGCGTTGATCGTCTCCCGCGATTCCTTTCGAATGCCTTCGATGCGCGACATCGAACGGCCACCGTTGCGCCTGTCCTGCTCACCCGCGAGCCCGCGCCGATAGCGCGCGTCTGCCATTGCATTCCCCGCAACGCTGATTAGGAAATGAATTTTTATTGGTTCAGCTTCCCCGGCCGCCCTCGCATAGTGGCGCTGACGGCTATAGACAGCACGCAAGCTGCAACGGCCGCATTCCCGGTGTTTTTGTTCATACGAATCCGCGAAAACAAGGAAGTGTCATGACGGTTGAACTGGAAGAACGAACTGCCGCGCAGCAGGCGCTCGAAGACGCGCGCGCGGCCGCTGCGGCGGCCGGCACGCCCTATGCGGGCGGTGTCGCGCCGGAAGTCGCGTGGGCGCTGTTCTCGTCCGGCGATGCGCTGCTGGTGGATGTGCGCACCGCCGAGGAACGGAAATTCGTCGGTCACGTGCCGGAATCGCTGCACGTGCCGTGGGCGACCGGCACGAGCCTGACGCGCAACCCGCGCTTCGTGCGCGAACTGGAAGCGAAGACGGGCAAGGCGGCCGTCGTGCTGCTGTTGTGCCGGAGCGGCAACCGCTCGGCGCAGGCGGCCGAGGCCGCGACGAAGGGCGGCTTCACGCAGGTATTCAACGTGCTCGAAGGGTTCGAGGGCGACCTCGACGAACGGCAGCATCGCGGCGGCAGCAACGGCTGGCGCTTTCGCGGCCTGCCGTGGGCACAGGACTGATTCACGGCCGAGACAGGGAGAACGCAGCATGGCCGCATTCGACATCGACGACATCGTTCAATCGCTGCAGACCGTACGCCGCGCATGGCGCGAGAAGCAGCGGCGCTCGCTCGAACCGGGCGGGCGCGACCTGCCGGCGCGCGAAGCGCTCGCGCAGATCGTCGGCGCGCTGAAGGGCGTGCTGTTCCCGATGCGGCTCGGGCCGCCCGAGCTGCGCCAGGAGAGCGAGAACTTCCACGTGGCCCATGCACTCGACGCGGCGCTGAACGCGCTGCTCACGCAGGTCAAGCTGGAATTGCGCTACGCGGCGCGGCAGCGCAATGCCGACGGGCCGGTCGATCATGTCGACGAAGTCGCGTCGACGGCCGTGCAGGCGTTCGCCACGCGCCTGCCCGAGATCCGCCGGCTGCTCGACAGCGACGTGCTGGCCGCGTTCCACGGCGATCCGGCGGCCGGCAGCGTCGACGAGGTGCTGCTGTGTTATCCGGGCATCCTCGCGATGATCCATCACCGGCTCGCGCACGAGCTGTACGGGCTCGGCCTGCCGCTGCTCGCGCGGATCATCGCCGAACAGGCGCATGCGGAGACCGGCATCGACATCCATCCGGGCGCGCGCATCGGCGCGGGCTTCTTCATCGACCACGGCACCGGCGTCGTGATCGGCGAGACGGCGATCATCGGCGAGCGCGTGCGCGTGTACCAGGCCGTCACGCTCGGGGCGAAACGCTTTCCGCGCGACGCGGCCGGCCATCTCGAGAAAGGGCTCGCCCGGCATCCGATCGTCGAGGACGACGTGGTGATCTACGCGGGCGCGACGATCCTCGGCCGCGTGACGATCGGGCGCGGCGCGGTGATCGGCGGCAACGTGTGGCTCACGCAGGACGTGGCGGCCGGCGAGAACGTCACGCAGGCGGTGCTGCGCAGCGAAGCGAACGCCGCGCCGCGCGCGGCGGCGCGTGTCGCCTAGGAGGCGCGATGAGCGACCTCATCCATCACTTCGGCGCCAACGTGCGCAGGCTGCGCGAAGCGCGCACGTGGTCGCAGGAACAGCTGGCCGAGCATGCGGGGCTGAACCGTTCGTATGTCGGCGAGATCGAGCGCGGCGAGGCGATCGCGTCGATCGTCACGGCCGACAAGATCGCGCGCGCGTTCGACGTATCGATCTCGACGCTGCTGCCGGGCACGTTCGTCACCTGAGGCCGCCTCGTCACCTTTCCCTTTCGGTCGCACGCGGCATGACGGCTATAGCATGTTGAGCCGGCAGGTGCGTGCTTCCGATAATCACCCAGCGTCATAAGCAATCCCGTTTTTCATCTTAAGAACCCGGAGCCACACATGTCGACCGTTGCAAGCGGCACGGCTGCGCTGAGCGATCACGCCGCCCGCCAACTAGCGAACGCTACCAAGACCGTCCCCCAGCTTTCCACGATCACGCCGCGCTGGCTGACCCATCTGCTGCAATGGGTGCCGGTCGAAGCGGGCATCTATCGCCTGAACCAGGTGAAGAACCCGGAAGCCGTGCGTGCCGCGTGCACGCAGCTCGAGGACGAAAGCGTGCTGCCGCAGACCTTCGTGCCGTATGAAGAACAGCCGCGCGAGTATTTCCTGAACGCGGTGAGCACCGTGCTCGACGTGCATACGCGGATCTCCGATCTTTACAGCAGTCCTCATGACCAGATCAAGGAACAGCTGCGCCTGACGATCGAGACGATCAAGGAGCTGCAGGAAAGCCAGCTGATCAACAACCCCGACTACGGGCTGCTCGCGAACGTGACCGACGACCAGCGGATCTTCCCGCTGACGGGTGCGCCGACGCCGGACGACCTCGACGAACTGCTGACCAAGGTGTGGAAGGAACCGGCGTTCTTCCTCACGCACCCGCTCGCGATCGCCGCGTTCGGCCGTGAATGCACGCGGCGCGGCGTGCCGCCGCCGACGGTCAGCCTGTTCGGCTCGCAGTTCCTCACGTGGCGCGGCATTCCGCTGATCCCGTCGGACAAGGTGCCGGTCGCGGACGGCAAGACCAAGATCCTGCTGCTGCGCGTCGGCGACAAGCGTCAGGGCGTGGTCGGCCTCTATCAGCCGGGCGTCGCGGGCGAGCAGGGCCCGGGCCTGTCGGTGCGCTTCATGGGGATCAACAACCAGGCGATCGCGTCGTACCTGATCTCGCTGTATTGCTCGCTCGCGGTCCATTCGCCGGATGCGCTGGCTGTCCTCGATGACGTCGAAATCGCCAAGTTCCATGACTATCCCGACACCTACCGTTAATCCCGGGCTGGCCGGCGGCGACGCGCACGCGCTGCCGCACGCGCCGTTGCCGGCCGGCTTGCCCGATCCCGCGACGCTGGCGCGGCTCGCGTCCGAGTTCTTCTCGACGCCGCCCGGGCAGGCCACCGCGCCCGGGGTGTCGGCGGGCAGCGGTGCGGTCGGCGGCGTGCCGTCGGCCTTGCCGGCCGCCGCGCCGATCCTTGCGTCGGTGAGCAACCCGGTTCCGGGCGGCTCCCCGCTCGCGGGGCCGGGCGGCGCGGGCACCGGCGTGCCCGGTCTCGCGCTCCCGCAAGGGAAAGTGCCCGGCGCGAACCTCGCGCCGTCCGCACCGACCCACGTGCTGTCGCTCGGCAACCGCGTACCGGCGCTCGCGCCGCATGCGGCCGCGCAGAACGGGCTGCCCGACAACGCCGTGTCGATCGCGCCCGCGCTCGAACCGCGCGTCGGCGGCGCGGCGCTCGGTGTGCCGCAGGTGAATGCGCCGGCGCCGGACGGTGCGGCGAAGGCATCGCCGTACTACTTCACCGACGGTTCGCTGCAGGGCTGGCAGGGGACGCCGCAGGACATCGTCGTGCCGTCGAACGGCCTCGCGTCGCCGGAAGCGTTCGGGCTGCCGGGCGACGACGCGCTGCGCGAACTGCTCGCCGTGCATCGCGACGTGCCGGCGTCGCGCGCATCGGGCAGCGAGGTGCCGCGTTATTTCATCGACGAGACGCACGCCGCCGAGCCGCAAGGTCAGTTGTATCGCGGCGCGCACCCGCCGTTCGACGTGAACGCGATTCGCCGCGATTTCCCGATCCTGCAGGAGCGCGTGAACGGCAAGCAGCTCGTCTGGTTCGACAATGCGGCGACGACGCACAAGCCGCAGGCCGTGATCGACCGCCTCGCATACTTCTACGCGCACGAGAACTCGAACATTCACCGCGCGGCACATGCGTTGGCCGGCCGCGCGACGGATGCTTACGAGCATGCGCGGGAAACCGTGCAGCGCTTCATCGGCGCCTCGTCGCCGGACGAGATCGTGTTCGTGCGCGGCACGACCGAGGCAATCAACCTGATCGCGAAGTCGTGGGGCGTGCAGAACGTCGGCGAAGGCGACGAGATCATCGTGTCGAACCTCGAGCATCACGCGAACATCGTGCCGTGGCAGCAGCTTGCCGCGCTCAAGGGGGCGAAGCTGCGCGTGATTCCGGTCGACGATTCGGGGCAGGTGCTGCTCGACGAATACCGGAAGCTGCTCAACGACCGCACGAAGATCGTGTCCGTCACGCAGGTGTCGAACGCGCTGGGCACGGTCGTGCCGGTGAAGGAGATCGTCGAGCTTGCGCATCGGGCGGGCGCGAAGGCGCTCGTCGACGGCGCACAGTCGATCTCGCACATGCGCGTGGACGTGCAGGCGCTCGATGCGGATTTCTTCGTGTTCTCCGGGCACAAGATCTACGGGCCGACCGGGATCGGCGTCGTGTACGGCAAGCGCGCGATCCTCGACGACATGCCGCCCTGGCAGGGCGGCGGCAACATGATCGAGGACGTGACGTTCGAGCGCACGGTGTTCCAGCCGCCGCCGAACCGGTTCGAGGCCGGCACCGGCAACATCGCGGATGCGGTGGGGCTGGGTGCCGCGCTCGATTACGTGAGCCGGGTCGGCATCGAGAACATCGCGCGCTACGAGCACGACCTGCTCGCGTATGCGACGAGCGTGCTCGCACCGGTGCCGGGCGTGCGCCTCGTCGGCACCGCGCGCGACAAGGCGAGTGTGCTGTCGTTCGTGCTGAAGGGCTATGAGACCGAGGAAGTCGGGCAGGCGCTGAACGAAGAGGGCATCGCGGTGCGCTCGGGGCATCACTGCGCGCAGCCGATCCTGCGGCGGTTCGGGCTCGAGGCAACGGTGCGGCCGTCGCTCGCGTTCTACAACACGTGCGACGAAGTCGACGCGCTGGTGAGCGTCGTGAGAAGGCTGGCGACGCGACGCTGACGCATGCCGTCCGCGAGGAGCCCGCTTGTGGCGCCCGGCAACGGGCTGTCGCAAGCGGGCTCATTTGCATGGCGATGCGGGCATGGCGCGCCGCTCGACGTTCCGTGAGCATCTATCCGTCGCGCTCCATCCTCCATAGCCCGGCCGCTGGCACCGGATCGGCAACCGGCACATCGAAGGGAGCGCCGTTGCGCCGTGCGTTGCGCCTGGCATCCCGCCGCGGCGGCCAGAGCCGGTCGTCGCGCTGGCGCGCGGCGTTGCGCTGCGCGATCGCGGTCGAAGCGGTGATCACGAAGTTCGGGCATGGCCCGGCCAGGCTGCGCAGCGGGACGCTGGCGAGCAGCGATCCTGCGGGTTGATTGCTCGCCGGGTGGCTGCGGCATTATCGGCGCGCTTCGGGCAGGGCGGCTGAATAGTTTGGCCTCCAGATCAATTCGCGTGGAAGCAGATACGCAGCGCGCGCGGTCGAAAGCAGCCCGACGTGAGCGCAGGGGCGCATCGGCATGCGATCACGCGACACGTGCGCGCGCCGGCGCCCGGGCACCTGGATATTCATCGGACGATTCGGCGTGCGAGCGTTGCACACCTCGCTATCACGGACCTGCGCGGACCACAACTCGCCGCTTCTGGAAACGTCCGTTACGGATTCCGCGTTAATCCCGGGGTCACTTTGGTCGTTATCGAGAAGTCGACCTTGCACGTGCCGTACCCGACTGGTTTCACGAGCATGCGTCGCATGCACCGGCGGCGTGCTCAACGCTCTCCTGACCATGATCAAGAATTTCAGCATTCGCACCCGTCTGGCGCTGGCGATGGGTTTTCTCGGAGTATTGCTGGTCGTCGGCGGCATCATCGGCGTGGTCGGCATGGCAATCGGAAACAACGACGTGAAGACGCTCTATTCCGAACGGCTCGCTTCGTCGGAGGCGCTTGGGCAGGCGAATGTCGCGCTGTCGAGGACGCGCCTGTGGCTGTATCGCATCGCGCTCGATCCGGCCAGCGACGAAGTTCCGCAGGAAACCGGTGTGGCCCGCGACATGCTGGCCGCATCGAGGAAGGCATGGGACGCCTATCGTGCGCTGCCGTTTTCCGGCCCCGAAGAGGCCCGCCGCGCGGCCGACGCCGGCAGCAAGTTCAAGGCGCTGGTCGACAACGGGCTGGAGCCGATGTTCGAGGTCATCGCCACCCATGATGCGGCCAAGATTCCGGAAGTCTGGCGACGCATCCCGCCGTCGCTGTTCATCGACGCGTCCGACGCCATGGATGCGCTCGGGCAGCTCCAGATCACGGCTTCGCGGGCGACATTCGATGCCGCGCAGGCGCGCTTCCACTGGTTCATCGGCATGGCGTTTGCCGGGAGCCTGGTCGCGCTCGGGGCGGCCACGCTGACATGGTGGTCGCTGCAACGGGCGATCGGCACACCGCTGGCGAACGCACTGGGCCATTTCGGCGCCATCGCCGAAGGCGACCTGACGACCCGGGTGGAGGTTCATTCGACCGACGAAATGGGGCAACTGCTGACCGGTTTGCAGACGATGCAGGGCGAACTGCTCCAGACGATCCGGGCGGTGCAGAACGGCTCGCACGCGATCGACGCCGCCGCTAGGGAGATCGCGGAGGGCAACATGGATCTGTCCCAACGGACCGAGGAGCAGGCCGCGTCGCTGGAGGAGACGGCCGCGTCCATGGAGCAGCTGACGTCGACGGTTCGCCAGAACGCCGAGAACGCGAAGCAGGCTAGCCAGGTGGTGAGCGACGCGGCGCTGCTGACCGAGCAGGGCAATCAGGCCGCGCAAGAGGTCGTCAGGACGATGCGGGGGCTGTCGGAATCGTCAGGCAAGATCGCCGAGATCATCACGGTGATCGAAGGCATCGCTTTCCAGACCAACATCCTGTCGTTGAACGCCGCGGTCGAAGCGGCCCGGGCCGGCGAACAGGGGCGTGGGTTCGCGGTCGTGGCGGGCGAAGTGCGCTCGCTGGCCCAGCGCAGTGCCGCGGCATCGCGTGAAATCAAGGAACTGATCACGGATTCGCTCAGGCGCGTCGACACCGGCGCACGGCAGGTCGATCGCGCGACGGGCACGATGACGGAAATACTGGCGTCGGTGCGACGGGTCGACGTACTGATGAGCGAGATTACCGCCGCGTCCGACGAGCAGTCGCGAGGCATCGAGCAAGTCAATCAGGCCGTCGCGCAGATGGATCAGGTGACGCAGCAGAATGCCGCGCTGGTGCAGCAGGCATCGGCTGCGGCGGCGGCGCTGAAAGCGCAGGCGGGGCAGCTGGAAGCGACGATCGCGGTATTCCGGATCGATGCCGCCCGAGCCTGATTCGACGCCGGGGCATCCGGTCGCGAAGGACGCACCGTGTCGGGATCGTTCCTGCTCTGCACGCCGTGGCCATGTTCCGACAGCCGGGCATCGAACCGTCGGTGCCGCGTTTCGGCACGGTGCGATTCATCGGGGCGGCACGTGATTCGCCCGCCGTCCGGCAGGCCGCGACAGCGGATCTCGATCGCGCCGGGCCGCCGCATCGTGCACGACAGCGATTGTTGACGACGCTGGAAAGGTCCAATCCAGAAGTGGTAATAGGTGCCGCGAATATGGCCGATTATTCTCCCGTTCGCAGTAATGGCGTCCGTCCACGAATACTGTCGGACTGCTTACAAAATCAATGGCTCAGGGAGGCCTTTCATGAGACGCACCGTTGTCACCAGTTGTATCGGCGCCGCTTTCACCATGTCAGCATCGTGCGCGTTCGCGCAGAGTTCGGTTACGTTGTATGGCCTCGTCGATACGGCGATCCGCTATCAGACGAATGCCGGCCCTGACGGCAAGGACCTGATCGGAATGACGGTCGGCCCGGAAACGCACAGCCGCTGGGGCTTGCGCGGCAGCGAGGATCTCGGCGGCGGGCTTTCGGCGATCTTCCGTCTCGAGAACGGTTTCGAGCTGGGCGATGGCAAGCTGCACGTCGCGAACACGCTGTTCAGCCGGCAGGCCTACGTGGGCCTGTCGAGCGGCCGATACGGCACGCTGACGTTCGGCAACCAGTACGCGCCGCTGTACGACACGATGGGCGACGTATTCGATCCGATGACCGTCGGCGACTACTGGCAAGACAGCTGGGCGTACAACGGCATTGGCAACTACCTGACGGTGCCGAACTCGGTGAAGTACGCATTCACGTACAACGGGTTCAGCGTCGATGCGATCTACGGCTTCGGCAATCATGCCGGTGCGATGGGCCTCGACAGCACGTACGGCGTCGAGCTCACCTACGCGCAAGGGCCCGCGTCGATCAATGCAGGCTTCCAGCAGACCTCGGTATCGTCCGTGAACGGCAGTGCGACCAACGGCGCGAAGGTGAACTTTCTGCACGTGAGCGGCGCGTATCAGGTGACGCCCTCCGTCCGCCTGCTGGCCGGCTGGCTGCACGGCCAGGACAAGACGGGCACGACCGACTTCAACATGCAGCAGGCCGGCGCACCGGCGTTGAGCGGCGGGAGCCCGAACCGCATCGACGACACGTTCTACGTCGGCGCCAACTGGCAGGCCACCGCACCGCTGCTGATCACGGTGGCCGGCTATTACGGCCACGCACGCAACGCGGAGCGGCTCGACGGCACGCTCGGCTCCGGGATCAACTACTCGGCGACCGTGCTGGCCGAGTATGCGCTGTCCAAGCATACGGAGGTCTACGGCACGGTCGATTTCTCGCGCGGCAACGGTGCGTTCGCGGCCGACTATCCGGGTGCCACCAACCGGCTCACCGGCAAGGTCGACCAGATCGGCAGGACCAACAACGTCGGGGCTGCCGTCGGCCTGCGCCAGATGTTCTGACGTTACGGCGCACCGCGCGGCGAGCGTTTCTGCAGCAAGATTCAGAACCGCACGACCTGCTTCTGCTCGACGTTGAAGCCGTCGCGCAGCACGCTCGCCGAATCCGCGAAGTAGCGGCGGGTTTCCGCTAGCAGGTCGGTGTTGCCGCGCCGGCAGAACACGACCCCCGATCCTTCCTCCGTCAGCAGTTCGTCGATCAGCGATTCGGGTTGCCCGATATCGGCGAGATGGACGTTCTGCACGCCGTGCGCGAGCGCATCGAGCGCGTCCCGCACGCAAGGCGCTGCGATTGCGGCCGGATGCTCGGCCAGCCATTGCTCGAGTTCCGTGATGCCATAGAGCCCGGCGAGCTCACCGAGTTCGCGCAGCAGCGTGCCGTCGACCATCATCACCAGCGTCACGGCGCCCGTGCGCTGCGCGAAGAGGCTGCCGAGCCGTTCCGCGCGCAGCAGGTGATCGTGGCCGGCATCGTCCGGCGCGACCGGCATCACGACGGGCACGAGCCCGTTCTCGAGAAACGCGGTCAGCGCTGTGCCGTCGAAGCGGGCGACCGCGCTCGTGTCAGTGCGGTCGGAACGGGCGCTCGCCACCAGCAGGCCGCCGTCGTGGCCGTCGATGCCGATCGCCTTGGCGCCGTGACTGCCGATCAGGTGCACCAGTTCATGATTGACGCCTGCCATCGCCGCATGAACGGCGTGGATCGATTGCGTACCGGGTGCGGCCGGCACGCCCTGGACGACGATCGGGCGAACACCGGTGAGTGCGAGCAGCGCGACATCCTGCGCGAAGGCGTGGCGGGCGCGCGCGTCGCTCGCGGTGCCGCCGTCGACGATGACGACGGTCTGCCCGTGCAGGGCCTGCATGAACGGCAGCGAGCGCGCCAGGCCGGCCACGCGATGCGACGTAAGGGTGGAGCTTTCAGGGTCTGGGAACATGGGAATCCGGAAGGATGAAGGGGGTGCATGACGCCGCACGGTGCGGCGTCAATGCGTGCGTTGCATGAGCCGGTGAATCTCGTCGGGCGTCAGCGCGTCGCGCGACGCTTGCCGGAACGGGCGGTCGCTGAAACACCGTGCCGCGTCGGCGAGCAGTTCGAGGTGCGCGCGATCGTCCGCTTTCGGCAGGGCGAGCACGATGAATTCGCGCACGGGCTTGCGGTCCGGCGCGTTGAACGCGAACGGGTACAGTGCGCGCACGAACAGCGCGACGGCCGAGCCGAGCCCGTCGATGCGCGCATGCGGAATCGCGACGCCCTGGCCGAGGCCGGTCGAGCCCAGCTGTTCGCGCCTGATCAGTTCGGTCCTGATGCGCTCCGCCGGCACACCGCTGCCGCGCTCGATGTGTCGCGCGGCGAGGTCGAACAACTGGGTCGCGCTTTCGACCGGCACGTCGAGCAGGATGTTGTGCGGCGGGCACGCGTCGGCCAGCCGGATCGCGGCAGGCGTGGCGACGCGGCGGCGGGGAAGGTCGGGGTGGCCGCCGATGGCGGCCTGCTGCGTTTGCATGCGGATCTCTCCGTGTCGGGATGACAGGGAAATCCTAGACAAAAGCGCGTAAAGACGGTGTCAGAGACGCGGGGGCGCCGCATTAAAATTTCGTATCGATTGCGCTGGCGCCCGCCGCGTGTCCGACAAGGAGATCGTCAGGTACCCGACAGCACGAACGGCAACGTCGTGAGCAGGAACACCGAAATGCCGACGACCGGCGCACCGAACGCGATCGCCGCAAATGCCACCGCGGCGCTCGTCAGCACCAGCGTCCTCGAGCGCACGCGGTGGCGGCCGAGTGCCGTTGCGCGATCGTCGCGGGCGGCATCGGGTCGTGTGCCGATCACGTGTTTCCAGAACGTCAGGCCAAGCATGATTGCTCCTTGATGAAAGGCGACCGGAAAGGCGCGCGCTGCGCGCGTCAGCAGCGCTTGAGTTTCAGCACGCGCGAGATCTGCCCGGGCGTGAAGCCGCTGTTGCGCACGTAGGGTGCGCAGTCGAGCGGTGCGGTGAGCGATTCGCTGACGACGTACCGGCCGACGAAACGGTATGCGTCGGTTGCCATGCGGATGAACACCGGAATCGCATCGCGTTGCGCGGCGAGCGTCCTGCCGGCCGCGCGCGCGGATGCACTGCCGTCGCAGAGGATCACGTCGGGTGCGTGCGGGTTGAGGTCCGTGCGCAGGCAGGCGGCCACGACCTTGCCGTTCTTCGTCGGCAGGAATGCCTGTTTGCTGCCGCCGCACGCGGTATGGATGAATTCGCGGGTGTACTGCTTGTCGATCTCGAACATGATCGGGCTCCGGTATCGGGAAACTCAGTGGGTTAAATAAGGGATGCGAAACAATGCGACCTGATCGACATGCCGGATGCGGGCATGCCAGTCGATCGTTGCCTGAGGGGCGGATCGATGGCGCGACGTTGCAAGGGATGTTCCGCGGGAACACGCTTGCCCGCACGACGCGCGATCAACGCATCGACGTCGTGTTCAAGCGTGCACGGGAATGACTACGGCGCGCACCGTCCGCCTGCTGGCAGGACGGTGGCTCGGGAAAAGAGAGACGCAGGCGTCCTGCCTGTCAGGCAGAAAAGCAACTCGGAGGGCGAGGACTTCGGATGCGCATGGTGCGTGCTCGGTGATGGATCGATTGCGAACACATTCTAGTGAACGCATGCGCGGGCGCAAGTAAAAAGGTCGTAAAGGTTGCGTGGCCGGTGCGTGTTACGTGCACTGCCAGAGATGCGCGCTGGTGCGGCACGGCGCGCACCAGAACGTGTAGTTTGCGCCGCCGCTGCCCCACAGCCATTCGCCGCCGTCCGTTTGCGGAAAGTGGGAGTCGAGTTGCATGACGAATGACATCTTGCGGCCGCAATCCGGACAGTCGGGATACCACGCCGACTGTACCCACGACGGTGCGCCGCCGACACGGCTCAGGTTCTGCCTGTCGTTCGATTCGCCCCATTCCTGCCGCGTCCAGCGTGCCGGCGCGGCGAAGAGTGCAACGTCTGCTTCCACGAACGCGGCCGCCGGATACTCGGGCTGGATCGCGATGTCGCGTTGCTGGGACGGGTGCGCGCAGGCGTTGCCGGCGTCGTCGTGCCGGTGGAACATCGGGCCGTCGCTCTCCCAGCCGACGCACGACAGGCAGGTGTCGAACGATACCGGCGTCGCGCTGTCGATGCCGGCTGCCGCGGGTTGCGGTAGCGTCAGTAACCGATGCAGCGGCTCGTGACACAGGCCGCATCGATGCGGCGACACGCCGCCGAAGCGCGCGCCCGATCGATGCGAATCGCGTGCGTGCCAGGTCGGGTGATGCGCGTCAATCTCGCGTTTCCACTTCGGCATCTCGCGGAGCCTCGGCGCACGCAGCGTCGGGCCGAAGTCGATGTGTAGCGGCGACTCGCCATGCAGCGCGCGCAACGTGTCGTGTTCCTGCGCATAGCCGGCAGACATGAGCCAGTTGGCGCACTTGCCCGGATCGTCGGAAAACAGCCACGCCGCCGCGTCGCGAACGGCCGCGGGGTGTCGCGAATGAAGCAGCGCGATGGCGCGTTCGCGCGCCGCGTCGTCGCCGGAGGGGGGCTCGGCAAGCCGGCCGCGCCATGCATCGACCGTCGCCGGATCGAGCATCCGCCACGCGTTTTCCTCGTAGTACACGCGCGGCGACCGCTTCGTGGTGGCGATGTCGAGGAACACGTCCCAGTGATCGGAAAATACCTGCGGCGTCTGCATCACCACGCTCGACAACACGCTCGCGAGCCGCTCGTTCCACGCGCCGTTGCGGACGTCTTGCCACGCTTCGGCCGCAGTCTTCGCGAAAGCGAGGTCGTCCATCAGGTCGAGTGCGGCATCGAGGAACGTCGCATGTGGCAACGCCCGATCGAACGAAGCGATTACGAGGTCGGCGAGCGCGGACGGATTGTCGCGTCGCAGCGCCAGCATCTGCGACATCGGATCGTTGCCTCTCCAGCCGAGGCGTTCGTAGTCGTCGAGAATGGTTTGTACGGTCGGCATGGCGTGGACGGCGGGCGGCGGACGGGCGTTCATCTTACCCGAGCGCGCCGGCGTGCCGGCACGCCGCCCGTTTTCGCCAGTCCCATGCAAAAAACGCGTGACGACTTTCGTCGCCACGCGTTGCCTGCGTTTTGCTGTGCGTGCCAGTCGCGCATGCCGGCGAACCGGCACACGCGACTCGCCGTCAGAAGTCGAACCCCGGCCCGCCCGCACCCGGGCCGCCCGGCGCAGCCGCCGGCGCCGCATCCTTCGGCGCTTCGAAGACGGTTGCATCGGTCGTCAGCAGCAGCCCCGCGACCGACGCCGCGTTCTGCAGCGCGGTGCGCGTGACCTTGGTCGGATCGAGCACGCCCGATTCGACGAGGTCGCCGTATTCGCCCGTCTGCGCGTTGTACCCGAAATTGCCCGAACCTTCGGCCACCTTCGCGACGACGACGCTCGCTTCCTCGCCCGCGTTCGTGACGATCTGGCGCAGCGGTTCCTCGAGCGCGCGCAGCACGATCTTGATCCCCGCGTTCTGGTCGGCGTTCACGCCCTGCAGTTCGCGGATCGCCTGCCGCACGCGGATCAGCGCGACGCCGCCGCCCGGCACGATGCCTTCCTCGACGGCCGCGCGCGTGGCGTGCAGCGCGTCGTCGACGCGGTCCTTCTTCTCCTTCACCTCGATTTCGGTGGCCCCGCCGACCTTGATGACCGCCACGCCGCCCGCGAGCTTCGCGACCCGTTCCTGCAGTTTCTCGCGGTCGTAGTCCGACGTCGCTTCCTCGATCTGCACGCGGATCTGCTTCACGCGTGCCTCGATGTTCTTCGCATCGCCCGCGCCGTCGATCACCGTCGTGTTTTCCTTGCCGACCTCGATGCGTTTCGCCTGGCCGAGTTCCGCCAGCGTCGCCTTCTCGAGCGTCAGGCCCGTTTCCTCGGCGATCACCTGGCCGCCGGTCAGGATCGCGATGTCTTCGAGCAGCGCCTTGCGGCGGTCGCCGAAGCCCGGCGCCTTCACGGCCACCGTCTTCAGGATGCCGCGGATGTTGTTGACGACCAGCGTCGCGAGCGCTTCGCCTTCGACGTCTTCCGCGATGATCAGCAGCGGCCGGCCCGATTTCGCGACCTGTTCGAGCACCGGCAGCAGGTCGCGAATGTTCGAGATCTTCTTGTCGTGCAGCAGGATGTACGGGCTTTCGATCTCGGCGATCTGCTTGTCGGGATTGTTGATGAAATACGGCGACAGGTAGCCGCGATCGAACTGCAGCCCTTCGACGACATCGAGCTCGTCCGCGAGCGACTTGCCGTCCTCGACGGTGATCACGCCTTCCTTGCCGACGCGGTCGATCGCTTCCGCGATGCGCTGGCCGATCGATTCCTCGCCGTTCGCGGAGATCGTCGCGACCTGCGCGATTTCCTTGCTGGTGGTGGTCGGACGGCTGATCTTCTTCAGCTCGTCGACGGCCGCCGCGACGGCCTTGTCGATGCCGCGCTTCAGGTCGAGCGGATTGAGCCCGGCCGCAACGTACTTCTGGCCTTCGCGGACGATCGCCTGCGCCAGCACGGTGGCCGTCGTGGTGCCGTCGCCGGCCGCATCGCTGGTGCGCGACGCGACTTCCTTCACGAGCTGCGCGCCGATGTTCTGCAGCTTGTCCGCGAGTTCGATTTCCTTCGCGACCGACACGCCGTCCTTCGTGACGACCGGCGCGCCGAAGCTGCGTTCGAGCACGACGTTGCGGCCCTTCGGCCCGAGCGTGACCTTTACCGCGTTCGCGAGAATGTTCACGCCTTCGGTCAGCCTGGCCCGTGCGACGTCGCTGAAAATGATTTCCTTCGCTGCCATGATTGCGCTCCGTTACTGGTTGACGACTGCGACGATGTCTTCCTCGCGCAGCACGAGAAACTCGGTGCCGTCGAGCTTGACGGCCTGGCCCGCGTACTTGCCGAACAGCACGCGCTCGCCGACCTGCAGGTCGGGCACGATGCGCTGGCCGTCCGCATCCTTGCGGCCGGGGCCAACGGCGATCACTTCACCCTGGTCGGGTTTTTCCGCGGCGCTGTCGGGGATCACGATGCCCGACGCGGTGGTGGTTTCCTGATCGAGTCGCTTCACGATTACGCGGTCGTGCAAGGGGCGTAGGCTCATAGGTTCGTCCTGTGCTGTTCTGTCGAGATTGGCTGGCACTCTTTGGAAGAGAGTGCTGACGAGTATAAAAATGCGCGGCGGCGCGATCCAATAACGGATTCGGAAATGCATTCGCGCCGGCGTGCAAAGCGCGCGGCGCGCGTTACCGCGACACGGCCTGCTGCGCGGCGGGCGTGCAGACCGGGTGGATCGTCTCGCCGGCAAGCACGCGCTTCACGAACGGAATCGAATCGGCGAGCGACGCGTTCACGGTGCCGTTGTGTTCGCGGCCGGCATACAGGTGCGCCTCGACGGTCGTGCCCGCCGCGCACGCGTCCTTCGCGAGCGCGAGTTCGAGCGGCGCGAGCCCGTCGTCCGCGCCCGCGCCGATGAAGACGGGTGTCGCGATCTTCAGCGTCGGGTACGTCAGGTACGCGTCCCACCACGCTTTCAGCCGGGCATCGCCGCCGGGCTTCACGGTGTTCGCATGCGTGAGGTGCGCGAGCGCCGCATCGTCCTCGAGCGACGCGAGGCAACCGATGCGCGCCTGTTCGAGGATCGGCAACGCCTGGTCGGTCAGCACTTCGTCCGCGCGCAGCGACGGGTCGATCTGCTGGGCGGAGAGCACCGAGTAGAACTGGTACGCGAGTGTCGGATCGACGCGCTCGGGGTCGCGCCGGTAGGCACTGTCGAACTTCGGCAGCGACGCGAGCGTGGCGGGCGATGCGTTGTAGATCGTGCCGGTGGCGACGGTCGCGCGGATCGCGAGTTCCGGCGCATACGCGGGCGCGTAGCCGGCCGCCGCGAATACGGCCGAGCCGCCTTGCGACTGGCCGACGAGCACGACCTCGTTCGCGAGGCCGGGCACGCCGCCGAGTACCGCGCGCACGCTGTCGAGCAGCGTGTAGCTGTTCGAGCGGTTGTTGAGCTGCGGATTCGGGCCCGGCGTGCCGAGCCCCTGATAGTCGGTCGCGACGACGGCGAACCCCTGCTGAAGCCACGCGTTAAGGTAGCGCACGTCGCGATACGAGCGGCCGAACCACGACGGCGCGCAGATGTCGGCCATCCCGAACGTGCCGTGCGCCCACGCGACGATCGGCCAGCCGCCGGCGGGCGGTGTGCCGCGCGGCACGAACAGCGCACCCGACACGGCGATCGGCGTGTGACCGCCGACACCGTCGGTCGACGCGTAGAGGATTCGCAACTGGCGCGCTGCGCTCGCGAGCCCGAGCGTCGCGGGCAGTGGCTCGGTGCGCAGCAGCGCGCCGGGCGTCGCCGGAATGTCGCGGTCCCACGTGTAGAACGCGGACACGCGGCCGTCGCCCTGCAGCGGGTCGGGCGCGGGAACGCGGCCGGGCGAAGCCGCGTGCGAGAGGAAAGACGATACGGCGAGCGCCGAAGCCAGCAGTGCGCGCGCGGCGCAGCCGCGCAGGGGGGGAAGCGTCATGGTCGGATGGAGGTCGATGAGATCGGATCGGAAGCGCCGGACGGTGCATGGCGCGGGCCGACCACGACGCAAGTTTCGAACCAGCGCATCCGTTGCGTGTGCGGCGCGCGGCGCGACGGGCCGTTGCGTCGTACCGCGTGCGCCGCGCGCATGCGCCGGCTGCGCGTCGCGCAGCAATTCGGGCCGGCGGGCTGTTGCTCCCGCAACAAAGGCGGGTGCATGGATCGTGCCGCGTGCGTCGTGCATGACAGGCCCGCACCGCGGCGCGGGCGTTCGATGCGTGCGCGCCCGGCTGGCACGATTGCTGCTGATCCGGTCGGCGTGAGTCGCGACGTCGCGTTGCGATCCTTTCCGTCCACCCGATCAAGGAAACCGTCCTCATGTCCGTCACCCCAACCATCGACAGCGGCGAACTCGTGGCATTCGTCGAGCGCGCCACGCGCGAATTCACGCAGGCTGCACGCGTGCTGAAGGACACGCGCACGCTGTCCGCGACCAACACGTTCCAGGCGTTCCAGCGCGTGCCGGGCACCGAGCTCGTCGTCGCGCTGTCGGCGCCGAGCCCGTGGGCCGCGTCGCAGGAGATCCAGCCGGTCGTCGTGACGTTCGACGGCGACGTGCTGCATGGCGACGCACGCGCGGACGGCAACGGGCCGCGTTATGCGGACGTGTTCCGCGAGGCGCCGGACGTCGGTGTCGTGATCCACGTGCACGGCCCGTATCTCGGCGCATGGGCGAGCGCGCATCGCCCGCTGCCGATCCGCTATGCGCCGGCCGCGCGCTACACGCGCGCGCGCGAGATTCCGGTGTACGTCGATCGTCGTCCCGGCGAGCCGCGTTTCATCGTCGACACGATCCGCCGCGACCCCGAGGTACCGGCGATCATCGAGGCGAACGGCGGCGCAACCTTCTGGGGAAAATCGATCCTCGACGTGTCGAAGTACATCCTGATCCTCGAGGAAGCCGCGTATTTCCAGGCGCTCGCGGAGCCGCTCGGCGGCTCGCTCGAGTTCGGGCCGGGCGCGCTCGAGCAGCAATGGAAGATGACCGGTCTCGCGTGACATCGCGTGAGCTCGCGCGGCGGCCGGCGCAATCCGGCCGCCGTCATACCGATAGCTCGATGAATTGGTTCATCCCCGGCGCGCGCCTTGCTATCGTCGGACCTTCCCCGTTCAATACGCCGGTCGTGCCATGGCCATCTTCAGTTTGCCGGACCCGAATTCGCATGCGATCACGATCCGTGCGAAGGCGCTGACGTTCGACGATCCCAAATCGCGGGTGCTGCTCGAGCGCATCCAGCTCGTCGCGCCGAGCGACGCGACCGTGCTCGTCACCGGCGAGAGCGGCACCGGCAAGGAGCTGATCGCGCGCCTCGTGCACTCGCTGAGCGAGCGCCATGACGGCCCGTTCGTGGCGGTCAACTGCGGCGCATTCTCCGAGACGCTGATCGAAAGCGAGCTGTTCGGCCACGAACGCGGCGCGTTTACCGGCGCGATCAACAGCCAGCCCGGCTGGTTCGAATCCGCGAATCGCGGCACGCTGTTCCTGGACGAGGTGGGCGACCTGCCGCTGTCCGCGCAGGTCAAGCTGCTGCGTGTGCTGCAGGAGCGCGAAGTGACGCCGGTCGGCTCGCGCAAGACCGTGAAGATCGACGTGCGGCTCGTCGCGGCGACCAACGTGAATCTCGAAGCCGCGGTGCGCGCCGGCAATTTCCGCGAGGATCTTTACTACCGGCTCAACGTCGTGAAGCTGAGCCTGCTGCCGCTGCGCGAGCGCCTCGGCGACATCGCGCCGCTGATCGAACACTTCATCGACACCTATGCGAAGCGGCTGCGCGTCGCCGCGCCGACGCTCACGGACGCCGCGCGCGCACGGCTGCATGCGCACGCGTGGCCGGGCAATATCCGCGAACTCGAGAACGTGATCCACCACGCGGTGCTGATCTGTGCGGGTGGCGCGATCGATGTGGGCGACCTGCAGTTCTCCGCGCTGTCGCTCGCGCCCGATGCCGACGACCCGCGCGCCCCGGCGGCGGCACCGCCGCGCCGTGCGCGCGACGTGGCCGAGGCGACCGACGCGCTGCGCCATGCGGTGATCGAGCTGCTGGATCTCGGCACGCCGTCGCTCTGGCAGCACATCGAGGACACCGTCTACCGC
Source organism: Burkholderia sp. AU4i (assembly GCF_000466765.1). Classification (NCBI taxonomy): domain Bacteria; kingdom Pseudomonadati; phylum Pseudomonadota; class Betaproteobacteria; order Burkholderiales; family Burkholderiaceae; genus Burkholderia; species Burkholderia sp. AU4i. Next base: position 81,501 of record NZ_ASSI01000014.1, read on the forward strand.
AGCGTGTTCGAGTACAGCGAGCACAACCAGCTGCGCATGTCGCGCCTGCTCGACCAGTCGCGCAACATCGTGCGTGCGCGGCTCGCGCAGCTCGGCATCCTGAAGCCGCGCGACGCGGGTGACGGAGGAGACGCCGACGCGCGGCTGCGCCGTCAGGCGTGATCGCGCCAGCGCAGCGCGCGCTGCGCGATCCGCTCGCATAGCGCACTCATGCCGACGGCGAGCGCCGTCACCCCCAGAACGCAGACCAGCAGCACGTCGGCGCGCGCGCCGGCCTGCGCGTTCTGCATCAGGCTGCCGACCCCCGCGCCCGCGTTGAACAGCAGCTCGCTGCTGGTCGCGGTGATCCACGCGAACGGCACGGCTTGCAGCACGCCCGCGAACAGGTCGGGCAGCGCGCCGGGAATCAGCACGTCGCGCCACAGGCCGATGCGCGTCAGGCGATACGACTGCGCGAGTTCGACGTAGCGCGGATCGACGCGGCGCAGCCCGTCGAAGCTGGCGGTGGTCATCGGGTAGAACGCGGCGAGCGCGATGATGAGCACCTTCGCGAATTCGTCGGTGCCGGCCCACAGGCTCAGCAGCGGAATCAGCCCGAGCAGCGGCACGTAGCGCAGTGCCTGGAACGCCGGCTCGCCGAGCTTGCGCGCGAGCGTCGAGCGTGCCATCGCCGCGCCGAATACAAGCCCGACCGCGACGCCGAACCCCAACCCGAGCGTCGTGCGGCGCAGGCTCGCGCCGAGATCGGTCGCGAGTTCGCCGCTGCGGGCGAGTTCGACCAGCGCGGCGCCCACCTGCTGCAATGGCACGAACGCGTATTGATGGGCCGCGTCGCCGGACGATGCGAACTGCCATGCGGCCACGAGCAGGGCCGGCACGACGAGGCCGCGCGCGCGGCGGCGCAGCGGGGCGAGCGAGAGAGAGCGTATGGCGAGCGTCATTTCGAAGCGTATCCAGTCAGGTCAGCGCGACGGCGCTTGCCAGCGCAATGCGTAGCGTTGCACGAGCGCGATCGACCGGTCGATCGCGAAGCCGATCAGCCCGATCACCGCGACGTCGATGAGCACGACGTCGAGCCGCAGCATCTGCCGCGCGAGTTCCATCATCTGGCCGATCCCGCTGTCGGCGCTGAGCAGCTCGACCGCGACGAGCGCGAGCCACGCGCGCGCAAGCGCGATCCGCACGCCGGTCAGCAGCGGCGGCAGCGCGGCCGGCAGCAGCACGTCGCGCAGCAGCGCGAAGCGGCCGAGCCCGTAGTGACGCGCCATCTCGACGAGGTCGCGCGGCGCGTCGTGCACGCCCGTGTACGCGGCCAGTGCGACCGGGAAGAACACGGCCTTGCCGACGACGACGAGCTTCAGCGGCTCGTCGACGCCGATCAGCAGGATCAGCAGCGGAATCAGCGTGAGCGTCGGCACCTGCCGCAGCAGGTCGAACGTCGGCCGCAGGTAGTCGGAGAACAGCCGGCTGCGCGCCAGCAGGATGCCGAACGCGGCTCCGCCCGCCGCGCCGATCGCGAACCCGAGCGCGAGGCGATGGAGCGTGATCAGCAGGTTGTCGCGCAGTTCGCCGGTGTCGAGCAGGGTGCGCAGCGTCGCCGCGAGCCGGCCGGGCGGCACGACGAGCTGCGGCGGGAACCAGCGCAACGCGCTCGCGAGCCACCACAACGTGGCGAACGCGACGGGCGTGGCCCACCACAGCGCGAGCCCGCCGAGCCGCGCGACGCGGGGCAGGCGGATCGCGTGTGCGCCGTTCGACGCGAGGGCGTGCATCGGCATCAGCGGCTCGCGACGCGCGCCGTGTCTGCGCGCCAGTAGCCGTCGAGGCCGAGCTGCTTGAGCGCGGTCGCGACGAACGTCGGCGCGAGCAGCGCGTTCACGTCGACCGGCGCGGACGTCAGGCCGGCCTGGCGGCTGTACGCGACCACGTCGCGGTAGTGACCGGTCAGCGCGGGCGTGAAGAGCGGCGTCCATTGCTCCTTCCACGGCGTCGATTCGTCCGCGTATTCGCGGCGCACGACGCTTTCCGGCTGGCCGGACGCGCTCAGGATCTTCACGTAAGCATCGCGGTTCTGCGGCTGCGAGATCCAGTGCGCGGCACGCACGTAGGCGGTCGCGACGAGCTGCGTGATGTCGGGGTAGCGCCGCACGAAATCGTCGGATGCCCACAGTTCCGCGCGCATCTTCCAGTCGTCGGGCGCGGTCTTGGTCGACCAGATGATCTTGCCGACGTTCTTGTCGACGAGCGAATACGCGTCGGACAGCGTGAAGAAACCGTCGACGCGGCCGGCCGCGACCGCTGCCGCACCGGCTTGCGGGTCGAGATTGTAGATCCTGAAGTCGGACAGCTTCAGCCCGTTCTCGGCGAGCAGCTTGCTGAACGTGACTTCCCACGGCCGGCCGCGATTGAGCGCGATGCGCTTGCCTTTCAGGTCGACGATCGATTTCGCGTTCGAGCCGGCCGGCACGACGAGATACGTATTGCTGCCGACCCCGCCCGGCACGATCAGGCGCGTATGCGTGCCCGACGCGTTGACGACGACCGACGGCAGGTCGCCGTAGCCCGCGAAGTCGATGCTGCCGTTCGTGAACGCCTCGTTGACGAGCGTGCCGACCGCCGCGGTCGACACCGGTACCCATTGCAGCTTCACGTGCCGCGCGGCGAGCGCCTTCTCGAGCGACTTGTCGGCGTCGATCAGCGCGGAGGCGCCCGCGTATTGCGTCTTGCCGCCGCCCGAATAGGCGACGACGGCGATTCGCACCACCTTGGGCGCATCGTCCGCGTGCGCGGCCGGTGCGGCGAGCGATGCCGCGGCAAGCGGCAGCGCGGCGAACAGCGCACGCAGCGGGCGGCGCAGCGAAGCGAGGGAGAGCATGTGTTTCATGATGGTCGGGATCAGTGGGCGGAAAAGAGGCTCACGCGCGTTTCTGCCGCGACGGCCGCAGCACGTCGGCGAGCGGGCGCGGGTCGATCCAGTCGGCGACGTCGAAGTCGGCTTCCAGAAAACCCCGGTCGTGCAGGAACGTCTTGAACTCGTCGAGCGCGGCGACGGATTCGTCGTCGAGGTTGACGCCGAGGTGCCGGTGCAGCTGGTTGCCGTACGCGGCGCGGACCCAGTCGATCGACGACGCGGTTTCGCCGGCCACGTAGTGCGCGGTTTCGTCGGGATGCGTGCCGGCCCATTCGCCGGCCGCGACCACGAGCTTCAGGAAGCCGGCGACGATGTCCGGATGGTTCGCGAGCACGTCCGCGTTGACGGTCAGCGGGCGCGGCGTGCCGTTATTGTTGCGGATCGAGCGCTCCGGATGAAAGCCGATGTCGATCACGACGTGCGCGCCGATCAGCTGCGCGATCTCGAGGCCGGTCGAGCCCTTCACGTAGATCGCGTCGACCTCGCCGCGCAGCAGCGCGCCGGCTTCGGCCGCGTACAGCGCGCGGCTCGAGAAGCCGTGCGGCGACGCGAACAGGTCTGCCGCGCGCGCCGGCCCGATGGCCTGCAGCGTGCGCGCACGCACGTCGACGAGTTCGACGTCGGCGGTGGTCAGCCCGTCGAGGCTCAGCGCGTTGACGAAGCCGCGCAGCGCCGACGCGCGAAAGATGTCGATGCGGTCGTCGGGGCGGCTCGGGATCGCGACGCGGCGCCCGCGCAACGCCTTCACGGAGCGGATGCCCGACTCGGGCCGCGCGAGGATCAACTGCGATTCGTCGACCCACGACAGCCCGATCACGCGTGTGTTCGCGCCGTTCGAGCGCGCCCACATCGCGGGGATGCTGCCGCCCTGGCGAAACGACTGCGCCAGCGTGTGGTCGCTGATCGACGACACGTCGTGCCGCGTGGCACCGCGCGGCGAGCGGATCGCGACGCCGTCGGCCGACGTCTCGCCGTTGAGCCAGCCGAGATGCACGGCGATGCCGAGCGGCGTCGGCACGGGCGATCGGGCGTACCAGAACGTCTGCTGCTTGTCCGATGACGAATCGGGCCTGTCTGTCATGTGTGAGATTCCCTCTCTGCGTAAGCATGGTCGAAGCGCGGTCGCGCGCGGTGCCGCTCGGTGTCGGTGCGCACGCGCGGGCCGGTCAGCGTTGCAAGTTCCGGGCCAGTGAACGGAAACGGCGCGGCCGCACGCGGTGCGGGCGTCGCGCGGAAAGGCCGATGCGTGTGTCGATGGGTGGCCTGTTGCGCCAGCAACATTCGCGTGGGCCGCTGTTGCGCGCGCAGCAGCGGTGCGGCCGATGCAGCAGCACGGCACGGGCCTGTCGCGACCGTGCCGGCCACGGCCGGGCGGGTGCGATCCGGTTGCCGTCGGCGCTTGGCGTGCAAGGCGCCGTGCAGGTTTGCAGGCGGCCGCGCAGGTGTTGCTGCGAACGGGTTGGCACACCGCGTGCTTTACAGCGCTGCACACGGGCGGCACGGCGATGCCGCACGCAATCCGAATGGCCCGACCAGGAGAACCCCGATGGCTGTTGAATTTCTGTGGCGCCTGCCGATGCATGGCGACGGCAGGCGCGCACACGACCTGCATACACGCGGCGAATGGAACCGCCAGCGCGCGTCGCGCGTCGCGCCGAAAGTCGACGACGACGAATTCGGCTACATCGACTATCTGTCGCAGGTCGCGCGCGCGGCCGATATCGCCGGCTTCCACGGCGCGCTGATCCCGATCTTCCGCTTCACGGAGGAGCCGTGGGTCGTGGCGGCCGCGCTGGCGCGCGAGACGCGCCGGCTGCGGCTCCTGATCGCGCTGCAGCCGCATTTCGTGCATCCCGTCTACGCGGCGCAGATGGCCGCGAGCCTGCAGCGGATCAGCCGTGGCCGCGTGGAGTGGAACGTCGTCACGGGCGGTGGCGGCCCCGACCAGCGCGCGTACGGCGACTTCATCGACCACGACAGCCGTTATGCGCGCACGGACGAATTCCTCGACGTCGTGAAGGGTGTCGCGGCCGGGGAGCCGTTCACGTTCGACGGACGCTTTTACCGCGTCGAAGGCGGCGGCCTGCTGCCGCCGCTGAGCGGCCAGAAACCGCCGCGCATCTACCTGGCTGGCGCGAGCGATGCCGCGCTCGCGGTCGCCGCGAAGCACGGCGACGTGCACCTGAGCTGGGGCGAGCCGCTCGCGAAACAGAAGGAGGTGATCGATGCGGCCCGCCGCGCGCTCGATCGCCAGAACGCCGAGCGCGACCTGCGCTTCGGCATGCGCATCGACATCCTGGCACGCGAGACCGAGGCACAGGCGTGGGCCGAGTTGCGGCAGATGTTCGCGACGGTGGGCGACGCGACGCGCAACGGCTTCGGCGGGCGCGGCGAGTCGTCGGAATCGGTCGGTGCGAAACGCCAGTTCGCGCTGCACCAGGGCAACACGCAGCACTTCGACGACCTGATCGTCGGCCCGAACCTGTGGGCCGGGATGTCGCAGATTCGCGGCGGCCCCGGCTGCGTGATCGTCGGCAGCCACGAGCAGGTGGCCGAGCGGCTCGCGGAATACGTCGACATCGGCGTGTCGACGTTCATCCTCGCGAGCAACCCGCATCTCGAGGAGGCGTACCGCGTGGGCGAGGAAGTGCTGCCGCTCGTCGACGGCGCGCTGAACGCGCGCGGCACGCAGGCGGCGCTGCGCGTGGCCGGCGCGTGAGTGCAACGGCATTCCCCCGCATTCCAACGACAAGGACATTCACCATGACGACACTCGCTGCGCAGGCCACGGCCCGCGACGCACTCTGGTACACGCGCTGCCCGGTGCCGACCGCGCTCGGCATCGCCGTGCACCGCGGCTGGTTCGACGAGGAGTTCGGGCCGGACGGCATCGCGCTGCATTCGCTGCAGGAAACGGCCGACGCCGGCAAGCGCGAATCGCACTTCGATCACAGCCTCCCGTCCTCGTTCCGGCAGGGCGGCAACATTCCGGCGCTGTGGGCGCGGGCACGCGGCGCCGATACGCGCGTGATCGGCCTGTCGTGGACCAACGAGTTCCAGGCGATCGTCACGCTGCCCGAGCGCGGCATCCGCACCGTGCGCGATCTGCGCGGCCGGCGGCTCGGGTTGCCGCGCCATCCGATCAGCATCGACTTCTGGCGCGCGGCCGCGCTGAAAGGCTTCCTGAGCGCGCTCGAACTGGAAGGGCTCGGGCACGGCGACGCCGAGTGGGTCGACCTGCCCGACGAACGCGAACGCCACACCGGGCCGGCATCGTTCACACGCGGTCCGCACGAGTACGGGATCGAGATTGCGGCGCTCGTGCGCGGCGAGGTCGA
>NZ_ASSI01000015.1:0-97329 GCF_000466765.1 Burkholderia sp. AU4i
AAAGGCGGGGGTTTTTGCATTTCGGCGGCGGAAATGCGTGAGTGATCGGGATCGCTGACATGGCCGGAACCGGGCGCAGAATGCGTTCAGGCGCCATCCGTTCTCGAGCGATCGGTAGTTCTGCGCCACCGAACGCTCCCGACGCGTTCCCCATTTCACTCCATCTCTCTCGGAACCTCTTCCCCAAGTGCTGCACGGTGGGTCATACCGGCTTCCTTCTGCCTCACGAGTCAGATCGTGATCCGCAAGATCGGAAAGAACCTGCCCGGGACGACGCTCGATTCCTTTTCGCCGATTTTTTCAGCCCCGATCGTCAGATAGAAGGGAACCGCATTGGGATCGGCTTCGATCACAAAGCTCCTGATCCCTCTCGCAGCGCTTTCCTTGCGGACCGCTTCCCACAGCGCACGGGCGACACCCCGGCCCATGTGGTCGGGATGGACGAACAGCCATCCGGGTGTCGGGCGATCCGATTCCGATGACGCCCTGACCCAGAACCCGATGATTGCCTCCGCGGATTCCGCGACGTAACCGATCGACCCGTCGATCGTCTCCGGTGCAATCGTGAGATCGCCTTGCCACAAGTCGAGCCAGTCCTTCGGATAGCCCCAGTGTGCCTTCGAAATGCGAGCCAGACGCGTGAGCTCGTCCGCGTCCGCGGTACGGGCAGCACGTACGGTAAATGGTTTGTGCATTTCGTCTCCTCTCATGGTCGACACCTTCGTCGAGGTATCGTCCGGCTCGCATCGACTCAAACAACTCCGGATTCGCAGCTTGCCGACTCGAAGGGAGGCGAACTCGACGCGACTACATGACCTGCGATGCGTGCCCGGCGACGACGCGCCAGCCGGCGCCCGATCGACGCCACAGCCGAGTATAGGCAAACACGCCGTCGAATGCCGTGCCGTCGAAATGGCCGGCGAGCGTCGCCTTCGTCGTGGTCAGGATCATCTCGCCGATCGCGCAGGCGCGCGTTTCTTGCACCTCGAGCGTGTCGAGACGCAGCAGATTCTTGCGATGCGCGGCCAGGTCGTCTTCCTTCGAGATGACCTGGCCGGTCGGAACGGTGAACACCAGGTCGTCGTCGAGCAACGCTTCGAGTGCTTCGACATCGTTGGCCAGCATCGCGGCGCGAAGCGCGGCTTCGCTGGGTTCGATGACTGTGCGGATTGCATCCATTTCCGGGCCTCGCATCGTCTCTGAAGGTTTGTGGTTCCGTGCATATCGACGAGCCACGACAGCAGGCAACACACCGCACTGAAGGATACCGCTTACCGCGTGGCCGACAACGATTGACGCCGGACCAGCATCACCACGCAGATGCCGATCGACGCAACGACGTTGACGGCCGGATAGAACGCGACCGCGATACTCCACGTGCTCAATGCCAGTAGTGCCAACGCGTACTTGAGCACGCACAGCGCGAAATACGCGAGGCTCTCGCTCCACGGGGCGCGGATCGTCTTGCGGACGGTGGGGCCGAGGCCGGCAAGCTCGATCAGCGTCACCAGGCAGACGGAAATCGTCGGATCGTCAGTCAGCATCCAAAGCGGAATGGCCGACAGGGCCGCGACCAGGAAAAACCAGTCGACGCGCGTCCAGCCGCGTTCGCCGCGAAACATGCTCGCGACCAGCGTCAGAAAGCATGTCACCGCAATCGCCGCCGTGCACCACGCGGACGGCCCGGCCCCCGCGACGAACTGGCCGGCAGCCGCGATCGCCGTGACGACCGACCACACGAGCCATGTGAACAGATGCGGACGAACGGTACGCCGGTAGATCGCGAGCGCGTACGGAATCGCCGCCAGCAACGACACGGCCGTTCCGATGACGCCAAAGATCGAAGCGGCACCCTGATCGACATTCCCCATCGAACGCATCCTTGTTCGCACCGTCCGACCAGTATGTGGTCGGACGGGCCGCGGCGCAATGTCGTGCCGGCCCGGCGTCGCACCGGGTGTCACGTTGCATCGCACCGGAAAGCCGACGAGATCGCGCGCAAACAAACGGCACCGGGATCGTGCCGTGGCAGGAAAACCCACTGCGGCGCGCAGGATGAATAGAAATAACCTCTTCAATGAGAAGAAAAACTGTTCTTTCAAATCGCTTTTTGATGATCGACAGTTTGTCGACCGGACGACTGCAGCGATTCACGGCGGTCATGAGCATCGGTTGCGCCCGCTGGCGTCGTTCGTCGGGTCGAGTTCAGGCGGAGAACAACGCACAAACGCCTGTCGTCAAAACGGAGTCTTGAATGAACCCAACTTCAGCAGAAAACCATCAGCACGCGGACTGGAGACGTCTCGCGGCGCAAGTCGAGCCGAGAACGCTCGCGCATATCGATGGCCGCAGCGTGCCGGCCCGAAGCGGCCGGACGTTTGCCGCAATCAATCCGGCTACCGAGGCCGTCATCGCGGAAGTTGCGTCGTGCGATACCGCGGACGTCGACGATGCGGTGCGTGCCGCGCGTCACGCGTTCGAATCTGGCGTCTGGTCGCGCTGCGCACCGGCGGAGCGCAAGCGTGTGCTCTGCCGGCTCGGTGAGCTCATCGCATCGCACGGTGCGGAGCTCGCACTGCTCGACTCGTTCAACATGGGCAAGCGCGTGGCGGACGCGTTCAGCATCGACGTGCCGGCCGCAGGAGGGCTGTTCAGCTGGTACGGCGAAGCCGTCGACAAGTTGCACGGCGAAGTTGCGTCGACCGACCCCGGCAACCTCGCGGTCGTCACGCGCGAACCGCTCGGCGTTGTCGGCGCGGTGGTGCCGTGGAATTTCCCGCTCGACATGGTCGCGTGGAAAGTGGCGCCGGCGCTGGCGGCCGGCAACAGCGTCGTGCTGAAGCCGGCGGAACAATCGCCGCTGTCCGCATTGCGTCTCGCCGAGCTGGCGCTCGAGGCCGGCCTGCCGCCGGGTGTGCTGAACGTCGTGCCGGGCTATGGCGAAACCGCGGGGCGGGCGCTCGGGCTGCATCCCGACGTCGACGTGCTCGCATTCACGGGCTCGACGGCCGTCGGCAAGAAATTCCTCGAGTACGCCGCACAGTCGAACATGAAGCAGGTGTGGCTCGAGTGCGGCGGCAAGAGCCCGAACCTGGTCTTCGACGACGCGGACGATCTCGATCTTGCCGCACGCAAGGCGTGCTTCGGCATCTTCTTCAACCAGGGCGAGGTGTGTTCCGCGAACTCGCGGCTGCTGGTCCAGCGTTCGATTCACGATGCGTTCGTCGACCGCCTGATTGCGCATGCCGCTGCGTTCATGCCGGGCGATCCGCTCGATCCGGCGAGCGGCATGGGGGCCATCGTCGACGAGCAGCAGCATCGGCGCGTGCGCGAGTGGATCGCACGCGGCCGCGACAGCGCGACGCTCGCAATCGGCGGAGGCGCGCCGCGCGTCGACGGCAAGGGCTACTTCATCGAGCCGACGATCTTCATCGACGTGAAGCCTGACGACGCCATCGCGCGCGAGGAGATCTTCGGGCCGGTATTGTCGGTGATGGCGTTCGACACCGAGGACGAGGCCATCCGGCTCGCGAACGACTCGATCTATGGCCTTGCCGCGTCGGTCTGGACCGGCAGCCTGTCACGCGCACACCGTGTGTCGGGCAGGCTGCGCGCCGGCACGGTGTCCGTCAACACGGTCGATGCGCTGAGCGCGCAGACGCCGTTCGGCGGGTTCCGCCAGTCCGGCTTCGGCCGCGATCTTTCGCTGCATGCGATCGACAAGTACACGGGCCTGAAGACGACCTGGATCAGTTACTGATTCGACGCGGCGGGCCGCGAGCGGCCGCGCCGCGCAACACGACAACGCCTTTATCCACACAACGAACCGGAGACTCGCCCATGAATGCGCCCAACTTTCCGCACCGTACGACGCAGGACTATCAACGCAGTGACGCCGCGCATCACCTGCATGCGTTCGTCGACCAGAAGGCGCTGAACGAGGAAGGCGCGCGCGTGATGGTACGCGGCGAAGGTGTCCATCTATGGGATAACGACGGCAACCGTTACCTGGACGGCATGTCCGGGCTCTGGTGCACCAACGTCGGCTATGGTCGGCCGGAGCTGATCGACGCCGCCGCGCGGCAGATGAAGGAACTGTCCTACTACAACATGTTCTTTCACACCACGCACCCGTCGGTGATCGAACTGTCGGAGCGTCTGTTCGCGCTGCTCGGCAATCGCTTCAGTCACGTGGTGTATACCAATTCGGGATCCGAATCGAATGAGGTGCTGATTCGCACCGTAAGACGGTTCTGGGACGTGATGGGAAAGCCCGCGAAGAAGGTGCTGATCGGCCGCGTGAACGGCTATCACGGCTCGACGGTGGGCAGCGCGTCGCTGGGCGGCATGGCATTCATGCATGAAATGGGCGACCTGCCGATTCCGAACATCACGCACGTGGACGAACCGTACTGGTACGCGAATGGCGGCGACCTGAGCCCCGAGGCATTCGGCAAACAGGCCGCGCTGTCGCTCGAGCGCAAGATTCTCGAGATCGGCGCGGACCGCGTCGCCGCGTTCGTCGCGGAGCCGTTCCAGGGGGCGGGCGGGATGATCTTTCCGCCGGACGGCTACTGGCAGGAGATCGAGCGCATTTGCCGTCAATACGACGTGCTGCTCTGCGCGGACGAAGTGATCGGCGGCTTCGGCCGTACCGGCGAATGGTTTGCGCACCGCCATTTCGGCTTTGAACCTGACCTGATCTGCATGGCGAAGGGGCTGACCTCGGGTTACGTGCCGATGGGCGGGCTGATCATGAGCCGGCGCGTGGGCGATGCGCTGGTCGACAAGGGCGGCGTCTATGCGCACGGGCTGACCTATTCGGGGCACCCGGTCGCGGCCGCCGTCGCGCTGGCCAACCTCGACGTGCTCGAGCGCGAAGGCCTCGTCGAACGGACGAAGACCGACACTGGGCCGTATCTGCAGAAGGCGCTGCGCGAGGCGTTCGACGGCCATCCGCTCGTCGGCGAGATCCAGGGCGTGGGCGCGGTCGGCGCGATCCAGTTCGCGAAGGACAAGGCGACGCGCGAGCGCTTTGCGAACGAGGCGGACCTGACCTGGCACAGCCGGACGGTCGGGTTCGAACTCGGCGCGATCGTGCGTTCGACGAATGGCCGCCTGATCGTTGCACCGCCGCTGGTGATCGATCACGCGCAAATCGATGAACTGGTCGACACGATGCGCAAGGCCGTGGATGCCACCGCGCGGGAAGTGCTCGGGATCGACTGCTGACCGTCGAGCGACGCGCTTCCGTCCGGCAACAGACGGGCGGAAGCGCACCGAACCACGGGTTACGCTCCGAAAGCGGACCGGATTCGCTCGTCCACAGGAGCGGCTGCCCGACACGTTGAGAATGGAGTGCCGCAGGCGGCAGTCATGTAAAGCGATGCGTTATCGACCGCCTATTGATCAGGAATGCAAATGAGAGGAAAGCGTTCATTGCAGGACCCGCGCTTCACGTGCGCCAGGCATTCCGGGTCACCCTCCAGCCGCCGAACCCGCGAACACCACAACATAAACAAGGAGACGAAATGAGTCAGGGCGAGTCCATTGCTCATCTCGAGGAAAGCACCATCCAGCCGATTCCGCTGACCGAGCGCCACGGCAGCGCGAAGGACCTGTTCACGATCTGGTTCGGATCGAACATCATGATGCTGACGATCGTCACCGGGTCGCTCGCGACCACGGTGTTCAAGCAGCCGTTCTGGTGGGCGGCGCTCGCCACGCTCGTCGGCAGCCTGATCGGCGCGGTCTTCATGGCGCTGCATTCCGCGCAGGGGCCGCAGCTTGGCGTGCCGCAGATGATCCAGACCCGCGGGCAGTTCGGGTCGTTCGGCGCGCTGCTCGTAGTCGGGCTGGTCGTCGTGATGTACGTCGGCTTTTTCGCATCGAACTGCGTGTTCGGCGGGCAGGCGCTGCACAGCCTCGGCGCCGGCATTCCGCTCGATGCGGGCGTCGTGGCGATCGGCCTGATCAGCCTGCTCGGGTCGATCTACGGCTACAAGCTGATCCACGCGTATGCGCGGCTGCTGAGCTGGTGCTCGGGCAGCGTACTCGTGCTGGCGTTCGCATGGATCATTTTCGTGCACGGATTGCCCGCCGATACCTTCTCGAAGCATTCGCTGAACCTGTCCGGCTTCCTGGGCGCGATGTCGGTCGCCGCGCTGTGGCAGATCGCTTATGCGCCTTACGTGTCGGACTATTCGCGCTACCTGCCGCCCGATACCGGGCCGCGCACGGCGTTCTGGTCGAGTTACTGGGGCTGCGTGCTCGGCTCGTTCTTCCCGATGCTGCTCGGCTGCCTGGTGGGCCTTGCGACGCCCGACGGCAATGTCGTGAGCGGCCTCACGGGCCTCACGCAAGGGATCAGCGTACTCGTGATCGTCGTGCTGTCGTTCGGCATCGCGGCCAGTAATGCGATGGAGCTGTATTGCGGCGCGCTGTCGGCCATCACGGTGCTGCAGACGCTCTTTCCGTCGTGGTCGGGCAAGGCGCGTGCACGGGCGATCACCGCGATCGTCCTGTGCGCGATTGCACTCGCGATCGCGTTGTTCGGGCAGGACAATTTCCTCGCCGGCTACACGAATTTCATCCTGCTGCTGCTTTACGTGCTCGTGCCGTGGACCGCGATCAACCTCGTCGACTACTACCTCGTCTGTCACGGCGAGTACGACGTCGATTCGTTCTTCCGGCAGGACGGCGGCATCTACGGACGCTTCAACACGATCGCCGTCGGCTCGTATTTCATCGGTATCGTCGCGCAGGCACCGTTCATGGCGACCGATCTCCATACCGGCGAACTGGCGAGCCGGCTCGGCGGTGCGGACGTGTCGTGGATCGTCGGTTTGTCATTGACGTCGCTCGTCTACTACGCAGGCTGCAAGCTGTTCTCGCGGCCGCTGCGGGATATCGCCAGCGTCGACGGCGTTTCCCGCTGAGTGCGCGTCACGTCACGGCATGAATGTCCGCAGGCGCTCGGCGTGGGCTTCGAGCCCGTCGAGGCCGAGATGGTGGCGGAGCTTGCCGGCGCGGACCCGGGCGATGTCGGTCTCGAGTTCGTGCAGCAGCGTCGCGATCGCCGAACGGCAGGCAGACGCCGCATCGACGCCTCGGGCCGACAGTGCGGCGCCGATCAGGCGCGCGCTGTCGGTGCCGCCGGCGGCGACGCAGCGTGCCATCGCGTCGGCATCCGGCTGCACGCCTGCGTCGAGCAGCGCGCGAATCAGCGCGGGCGGCACCGTGCCGGACACGGACGCCAGCGAATCCGGCGCGACCGGTGCGCCGGATTCGAGCAATGCGCTCGCAGCGACAAATTTCTTTCGCCGCAGCGCATAGTCGGTCGGGTTCGAGCTGCCGGCGAGTGCCGCGCCGAGATTCGCGACGAGCGGTACCAGTTGCACGGTGAGCGCGGCGTCGTCGTGGTCGATCGCATGTCGCAACGCGTGGCGCGCGAGCGCCGGTTGGGCGGCGAGCGTGCCGTCGGCGAACGGTGTGCGCCAGTCGATCACGGCCCGGCGATAGAACGCGATCACCTTGTCTCCCAGCGATGCCGCCAGGCCGTGCTCGGTCTGGCGTTCGTCGATATAGTCGAGCAATGTCGCGCCGGTGCCATTTTCGCCGCCGGGCTCCAGCGGGTCCGCATTGAGCTGCAGGGCGCCGAATGCCGCGTACAGGTCCGGCGCGACCGTCGCGAGGCCGTCCTCGTGCATCGCGCCGCGCCACGCGGGCGGCAGCCCCTGTTTCCACGCGAGCACGTGGCCGCGATCCTTCGCATCGGGGTCCGTCACGACGTAGATGCGGTCGCAGTACTCGAATCCGCCGAACGGCAACACGTCGAGCCTGCCGCTCCACGGGCGTGAATGCTCGTCGGCGGCTTCCTCGGCCAGTTCGAGTTCGTGGTCGATCCAGCCTTCCAGGTCGCGGTAGCCGTTGCTGCCGTTGTAGAACAGCTCCCCCCAGCTGATGGCTTCGATGTGTCCGTTCATCTCCAGCGTCAGGTCGTAATCGAGGCTGCCGCCGGCCGTCGTGCGCCACAGCTCGAGCAGGGCGGGCGGAAGGTCGCCGTGACAGCGGGCCTGCACGGCCGCGATCTGGTCGGCCGGCATCGGCGGCTGAGCGTCGAAGATCACGCGGTCGGCAAACAGCACGATGCCGTGCGCGCGCAGGTCGGCCAGTTCAGTGTCGGAAAAGTCGGTGGCTTGCATCGGAGCGGGAGCGGTAGTGGTGGGTCGTGTCTTCGCCGTCGCTTGCCGACAACCATCGGCAACGAACGGCAGCCGGCTGGCAGCATCGTATCAGTGTCGAGTGAGCGTTTCCATGTCGGCCCTGCACGTCAGTCAACGGCCGCCTGCCGCATCATCCGCTCGCACTTCCCGGTTCCGCCTCGGCCGCATGCACGTCCCGACGGAACGCACCGGGGCTCGTGCCCGTCCATTTCCGGAACGCGCGATGAAATGCGCTCGGCTCGGTGAAGCCGAGCTCGACGGCGATCTCCGCGACGCTGAGCGTGTGCCCGCGCAGCAGCGACTGGGCGAGCGCGCCGCGCAACTCGTCCTTGATTGCCGCGAAGCTTTGTCCTTCGCTGCGCAGACGCCGCCGCAGCGTCGCGGGCGTCGTGCCGACGCGCACGGCCAGCGTATCGAAGTCGGGCCACTCGGCGGCCGGCAGCATCTTCAGCTGCGCACGCGTTTTCGCGACCCAGCCCGTATCGTGCCGGTAGCGCACGAGCAGGTTGCCGGGCGCGCCGCGCAGGAAGGTCCTCAGCGCCTGCTCGGAGCGGATCGTCGGCAGTGCGAGGTAGGCGGCGTTGAATGCGAGCCGGCTGTCGGGCCGGTCGAAATGCACGGGCACGCCGAAGAACTGGTGATAGTCGCTGCGCTGGTCGGGGCTCGGGCACGCGAAGTCGATGCGTTGCAGCGGGATGCGTCGGCCGATCAGCCAACATGCGACGCCCAGGAGGATCAACCAGAACGTCCGGTACGCGAACGCCGGGTAGGGCGCGCCCGTCTGCGTCAGCACGATCTGCGCCTGCCCGTCGGCCACGACGAGCTCGCCGTGCGGCTCGTCCAGCACCACGCGCAGGAACTGCAGCGCGCGCCGCAGCGCCTTGTCGAGCGTGCCGGCGTGCAGCACCGCGTGGCACAGCAGCGTGAAGCTGCCGTGCCGCATCGGGCGCGCGGCGAGCCCGAAGAATTCGTCGTCGAGGGTGCCGGCGATCGCAAGCCATAGCCTGCCGTACTGCTGCGGCGTGACGGGCTCGCGCACGGCGGCCGGCAGGCCGGCAGCGCGCAGCACGGGCGCCGTCGCGATGCGTTGCCGGCGCAGGCACGCGAGCGCGTCGTCGACGAAGTCCGGCGAAATCATCTGCGGCCCCATTTTCCTGCATCCTCCCGACATGGCAAAAGCGATCACGATTCTAGATTCTGTTTGTCATTGATTGCAATGTGCGGGCTGTCTACTATCGAGCTATCCCCGTCGCGCCCCTGGCTCGCCGGGGGCCATAACGCACAGGAGACACGCATGCCTGATGGAGCTACCGCCCGGGCGGTGCCGGCCTACGCCGACGCCGTGGCCCGATTCAGTATCGAGACCGCCGCGCAGCAATTGCACGGCGACCTGGAGCGCGGCCTGAACGCGTGCGTGGAATGCTGCGACCGGCACGCGTCCGCGGACGCGATCGCGCTCGACTGGATCGACGCCGGCGGGCAGCACCGCCGCTACACGTTTGCGCAGATGAAGGCGCTGTCGGCACGCGTTGCGAACCTGCTGGTCGCACAGGGCGTGAAGCCGGGCGACGTGGTGGCGGGCCTGTTGCCGCGCACGCCCGAACTCGTCGCGACGATCCTCGGCACGTGGCGCGCGGGCGCCGTCTACCAGCCGCTGTTCACCGCGTTCGGCCCGAAGGCGATCGAGCACCGGCTGCGCATGAGCGACGCGCGCCTGGTCGTGACCAACGTCGCGAATCGCGCGAAGCTCGACGAGATCGCCGCTTGCCCGACCGTTGCGACGGTACGCGAGCCGGGCGAGACGCTGCCGGAAAACGACATCGATTTCCGTGCGGCGCTCGATGCGCGGTCCGACTCGTTCGAACCGGTGCTGCGCAAGGGGTCGGACCTGTTCATGATGATGTCGACGTCGGGCACGACGGGTTTGCCGAAGGGCGTGCCGGTGCCGCTGCGCGCGCTGCTCGCGTTCAGCGCGTACATGCGCGAAGCGGTCGACCTGCGTGCGGGCGACCGGTTCTGGAACATCGCCGATCCGGGCTGGGCATACGGGCTCTATTACGCGATCACGGGCCCGCTGATGCTCGGCCACGCGACGACGCTCTACGAGGGCAGCTTCACGGTCGACAGCACGTACGACGTGATCGAACGGCTCGGGATCACGAGCCTCGCCGGCTCGCCGACTGCGTTCCGGATGCTGATGGCGGCCGGGACGGAAGCGGCGGCGCGGCTGAAGGGCAAGCTGCGCGTGGTCAGCAGTGCGGGCGAGCCGTTGAATCCGGAAGTCGTGCGCTGGTTCGACGCGGCGCTCGGCGCGCCGATCTACGATCACTACGGCCAGACTGAACTCGGGATGGT
Source organism: Burkholderia sp. AU4i (assembly GCF_000466765.1). Taxonomy (NCBI): domain Bacteria; kingdom Pseudomonadati; phylum Pseudomonadota; class Betaproteobacteria; order Burkholderiales; family Burkholderiaceae; genus Burkholderia; species Burkholderia sp. AU4i. The sequence continues at coordinate 10,581 of NZ_ASSI01000015.1, forward strand.
CGTGAACAACCACCACGGCCTCGCGCATGCCGTCCACGCCGGTTCGGCCGGCTTCGCGATGCCCGGCTACCGCGTCGCGGTGCTCGACGAAGCGAGCCGCGAACTCGGCCCCGGCGAGCCCGGCAACCTCGCAATCGACATCGCGCGCTCGCCGCTGCTGTGGTTCCACGGCTACTGGCAGCAGGACACGCCGGCGATCGCGGGCGGCTATTACCGGACTGGCGACAACGTCGAGCTGGAGCCGGACGGCACCGTGAGCTTCATCGGCCGCGCGGACGACGTGATCACGTCGTCCGGCTACCGGATCGGCCCGTTCGACGTGGAAAGCGCGCTGATCGAGCATCCGGCCGTGAGCGAGGCCGCGGTCATCGGCGTGCCCGATGCGGAGCGCACGGAGATCGTCAAGGCGTTCGTCGTGCTGTCGAACGACTTCGACGGCACGCCGGCACTGGCCGAGGAACTGAGCCAGCACGTGAAGCGGCGGCTGTCCGCTCACGCCTATCCCCGCGCGATCGACTTCGTCGATGCGCTGCCCAAAACCCCGAGCGGCAAGATCCAGCGCTTCGTGTTGCGCAAGATGGAAGCCGACAAGGTCGCTCAACCCTGAACACACACTGTACGGATTGCGAATGAATATCAAGGATCGCGTTTTTCTGATCACGGGCGCCGGGTCGGGCCTCGGCGCCGCGGTGGCGCGCATGGTGGTCGCGGAAGGCGGCAAGGCCGTGCTGCTGGACGTCAACGAAGAGGCCGGGTCGGGCCTCGCGCACGCGCTCGGCGAGGCTGCACGCTTCGTGAAGACCGACGTGACGAGCGAAGCCGACGGCCAGGCGGCCGTCGCCGCCGCGCGTGACGCGTTCGGCCGCATCGACGCGCTCGTCAACTGCGCGGGCGTCGCGCCGGGCGAGAAGGTGGTGGGCCGCGAGGGTCCGCATTCGCTCGACCGCTTCGCGCGCGCGGTGTCGATCAATCTGGTCGGAACGTTCAACATGATCCGGCTGGCCGCCGAAGCGATGTCGAAGCAGGACGCCGATGCGGAAGGCGAGCGCGGCGTGATCGTCAACACCGCATCGGTCGCGGCGTTCGACGGGCAGATCGGGCAGGCTGCGTATGCGGCATCGAAGAGCGGTGTCGTGGGCATGACGCTGCCGATCGCGCGCGAGCTCGCGCGGTTCGGCATTCGCGTGGTGACGGTCGCGCCGGGCATCTTCGCGACGCCGATGATGGCCGGCATGCCGCAGGACGTGCAGGACGCGCTCGGCAAGAGCGTGCCGTTCCCGCCGCGGCTTGGCCGCCCGGAAGAATTTGCGGCGCTGGTGCGCCACATCGCCGAAAACACGATGCTGAACGGCGAAGTCATCCGTCTCGATGGCGCGTTGCGCATGGCACCGCGCTGACACTGGAGGAAGCGAATCATGACGACTCAGGATCCGATCGTAATCGTTGGCACGGCGCGTACGCCGATGGGTGGTTTTCAGGGCGACCTGGCGGCAGCCAGCGCGAGCGACCTCGGTGCGGTGGCGATTCGCGCGGCGCTCGAGCGCGCGAACGTGCCAGCCGAGCGTATCGATGAAATCGTGTTCGGCTGCGTGCTGCCGGCGGGCCAGGGCCAGGCACCGGCGCGGCAGGCCGCGCTGAAGGCCGGACTGCCGCTCGGGGCAGGCGCGACCACGGTCAACAAGATGTGCGGCTCGGGGATGAAGGCTGCGATGTTCGCGCACGACCTGTTGCTGGCGGGCTCGGCGGGTGTCGCCGTCGCGGGCGGGATGGAGAGCATGACGAACGCGCCGTACCTGCTGCCGAAGGCGCGCGCGGGGATGCGGATGGGCCACGGGCAGGTGCTCGATCACATGTTCCTCGACGGGCTCGAGGACGCGTACGAGAAGGGCCGCCTGATGGGCACGTTCGCGGAGGACTGTGCGCAGGCGTACCAGTTCACGCGCGACGCACAGGATGCGTTCGCGATCGCGTCGCTGACGCGCGCGCAACGCGCGATCGCCGAAGGGCATTTCGTGTCGGAGATCGCGCCGGTGACCGTGAAGGCCGGCAAGTCCGAAACCGTCGTGTCGATCGACGAACAGCCGGGCAAGGCGAAACTCGACAAGATCCCGACGCTGAAGCCGGCGTTCCGCGAAGGCGGCACGGTGACGGCCGCCAATGCGTCGTCGATCTCGGACGGCGCGGCCGCGCTCGTGATGATGCGCCGCTCGGAAGCCGAGCGCCTGGGCCTCACGCCGAAGGCCGTGATCGTCGGGCATTCGACCTACGCGGACAAGCCGGGCCTGTTCGCGACCGCGCCGATCGGCGCACTGCGCAAGCTGTCGGAGAAAACCGGCTGGAACCTGCGCGACGTCGACCTGTTCGAGATCAACGAAGCGTTCGCGGTGGTACCGATGGCCGCGATGCGCGATCTCGACCTGCCGCACGAGAAGGTCAACGTGCACGGCGGCGCGTGTGCGCTCGGCCATCCGATCGGTGCGTCGGGTGCGCGCGTGATGGTGACGCTGCTGGCCGCGCTCGAGACGCATGGCCTGAAGCGCGGCATCGCATCGCTGTGCATCGGCGGCGGCGAGGCGACGGCCATCGCGATCGAGCGGGTCGCTTGACGCGTAGCACGCACGTAACGACGCACACGCGCGATACGGCACGCTGACCGTATCGCGCTACGGGCGAAGGGCATCGCGCAGGCCGTCTCTGCGCGTTGACCTTCGCCCGCTTCGTTTTCAGTGAATGGCGATTCGCGTTGCGCTATGCCTTCGCGTGCGGCGATACCGCACCGCACGCGCGGATCACGAGCTGCACGACCTGCTCGGTCGTCTCGGCGAACGCCTTCTGCGTGAACGCACGCTTGCCGCTCAGCGCGCGGATCTGCGCATCGAAATCCGCATAGTGCTGCGTGGTCGCCCAGATCAGGTACATCAACGCATTCGCATCGATCGGCGCGAGCAGCCCGCGCGCGATCCAGCCGTCGATCACCTTCACGCGTGTGTCGAACCACGGCTTTACGCGTTGCGACAGGATGTCCTGCATGTGCGCGGCACCGTGGATGATCTCGTTGGCCCAGACCTTCGAGCCGAGCGGGCGCCGTCGCGACAGATCCATCTTCGCGCGCACGTAGCCGCCGATCGCTTCCACTGGATCGTCGCCGGCCTCGAACGTGCCGGCCGCGCGGTGCCAGTCCTCGAACAGGTCGTCGAGCACGCGGCGGTACAGCGCGAGCTTCGTCGGGAAGTAGTAATGCAGGTTGGCTTTCGGCAGGCCCGCGCGCTCCGCGATCATCGCGGTGCTCGCGCCGTCGAGCCCGCGTTCCGCGAACACGGCCTCTGCACACGCGAGCAGATGCGCTTCGTTGGACTCGCGGATGTGTGCCTTGCGTCGCCGCAAAGGCGCGGACGTTTCGTCGCTGTCGGTCGCTTCGGCTGCCGCCTCGTCATGTCTCATCGTTACCCTCGCGCGGCGGGCATGCCGCGTTGGGCTTCATTCTAGCCGCTGATCCGCGTCGAACGCACGCATGCGGAAACGGCGCATCCACAGCGATGCTGCGTTGCGATGGCACGTTTCTCGCTCTATCGATCCACGAAAGAAAGACATTGCTTTGGTCATTTTGATCGTCTAAAACCTGTCCAATCGGACAGGATTCGACGAGCGGCGGAAGGCAGTTCCGGCGATTCGTCGGACGAACTTCGCACACGACCGGGACATGCACCGCGCATGGGCGGGATTGCCCCGAAACAGGTATTGCACGCACCGGCACAGACCGGGCTGACGACATCACCGACCCCACAGGAGCGATACGAATGAACGCGGTATCGGAAACAGTGAAGCGGGCAGCTTTCGACACGTCGATCAAGGTCGACGGCAAGCGGTTGTGGGACAGCCTGATGGAAGTCGCGAAGATCGGTGCGACGCCGAAGGGCGGCGTGTGCCGGCTCGCGCTGACCGATCTCGACAAGGCCGGCCGCGACCTGATCGTCGGCTGGGCGAAGGCCGCCGGCTGCACGGTGACGGTCGATACGATGGGCAACGTGTTCATGCGCCGCGCGGGCCGCGTGGCCGATGCGGCGCCGGTCGTTACCGGCTCGCACGCGGATTCGCAGCCGACGGGTGGCCGCTTCGACGGCATCTACGGCGTGCTCGGCGGCCTCGAGGTCATTCGCAGTCTCAACGATCACGGCATCGAGACCGAGCATCCGGTCGAGGTCGTGATCTGGACCAACGAGGAAGGCTCGCGCTTTGCGCCCGCGATGGTCGCATCCGGCGTATTCGCGGGCGTCTTCCCGCTCGAATACGGGCTGTCGCGCAAGGACGTGGACGGCAAGACGATCGGCGAGGAACTGGCGCGCATCGGCTACGCGGGCGACGTGCCGTGCGGCGGGCGCAAGCTGCACGCGGCGTTCGAACTGCATATCGAGCAGGGGCCGATACTCGAGGCGGAGTGCAAGACGATCGGCGTCGTCACCGACGCGCAGGGGCAGCGCTGGTACGAGATCACGTTCACCGGCCAGGAAGCGCATGCGGGGCCGACGCCGATGCCGCGCCGGCGCGATGCGTTGCTCGGTGCGTCGCGCGTGGTCGATCTGGTGAACCGGATCGGCCTCGATCATGCGCCGTTCGGCTGCGCGACGGTCGGCATGATGCAGGTCTACCCGAATTCGCGCAACGTGATTCCCGGACGCGTGTTCTTCACCGTCGATTTCCGTCATCCGGACGACGCGGTGCTCGCGAAGATGGATGCTGCATTGCGCGACGGTGTGGCGCGCATCGCGGCCGACATCGGGCTCGAGACCCAGCTCGAGCAGATTTTCTATTACAAGCCGGTCGCGTTCGATTCCGCATGCGTGGAAGCGGTGCGCGGTGCGGCCGATCGCTTCGGCTACTCGCATCGCGACATCGTGTCGGGCGCGGGGCACGATGCGTGCTATCTCGCCCAGGTCGCGCCGACGTCGATGGTGTTCGTGCCGTGTGTCGACGGGATCAGTCACAACGAGATCGAGGACGCGACGCCCGCATGGATCGAGGCCGGCGCGAACGTGCTGCTGCACGCGATGCTGTCGCGCGCATGCGAGCCGGCTTCATGACGCAAGGACCGTAGCAGCCGGCAGGCTGCGTACCGCCTGACCGTAGCATTCCTGATAATGATGACCGCCCCGACTGTGCATTCGCAGCCGGCGGGGACGGCTTTGTCTCCACCCAGTCGAAGGAACGCGTATGACCACCAAGCCAACCGGCGATATCGCCGCGCATCGCCTGTCGTCCACGCAACTCTCGTGCGAATTCGCCGATATCGCGCCGCTGCTCGATCCGACTGCGGCAGCGGCCGCCGCCAGCCGCTGCCACTACTGCTACGACGCACCGTGCGTGCAGGCCTGCCCGACGCAGATCGACATCCCGAGCTTCATCCGCAAGATCGGCAACGGCAACCTGAAGGGCGCCGCGACCGACATCCTGTCGGCGAATCCGCTCGGCGGGATGTGCGCACGCGTGTGCCCGACCGAGATCCTGTGCGAAGGCGCATGCGTGCGCAATCATCAGGATGCGCAGCCCGTTGCGATCGGCGCGCTGCAGCGGCATGCGACCGACTGGGCGATGGCGACCGGCGCGGTGCGCTTCACGCGCGCGCCCGACACGGGCCGCCACGTCGCGGTGGTCGGTGCGGGGCCGGCCGGGCTCGCGTGTGCGCACCGGCTCGCGCTCGCCGGGCATCGCGTCACGTTGTTCGACGCACGCCCGAAGGCCGGCGGTCTCAACGAATACGGAATCGCCGCGTACAAGACCGTCGACGATTTCGCGCAACGTGAAGTCGAGTGGCTGCTGTCGGTGGGCGGCATCACGCTGCAGACCGGCGTCGCGCTTGGCCGCGACATCACGCTGGACGCGCTGCGCGAGCAGCACGATGCGGTGTTTCTCGCGATGGGCCTCGCCGGCGTGCGCGCGCTTGCGATCGACGGCGAACAACTGGACGGCGTGATGAACGCAGTCGACTTCATCGAGCAGGTACGGCAGGCCGACGCGCTGGAGAACGTGCCGGTCGGGCGGCGCGTGGTCGTGATCGGCGGCGGCAACACGGCCATCGATGCGGCGGTGCAAAGCCGCAAGCTCGGCGCCGATCGCGTGACGATGGTGTACCGGCGTGGCGTGGACGCGATGAGCGCGACGTGGGCCGAGCGCGAATTCGCGCAGAAGAGCGGCGTCACGCTCGTCACGCACGCGAAACCCGTGCGCATGGCGGGCGCGAACGGGCAGGTGACGGGCGTCGAGTTCGAGGCGGCATCGGGCGAGCGTTTCACCGTCGAAGCGGACATGGTGCTGAAGGCGATCGGCCAGACGCTGGTGCCGGACGATGGCGCAGCCGCGCTGCTGACCGCGGACGCCACGCGTATCGCGGTGGATGCGGACGGGCGCACCGCATGGCCCGACGTGTGGGCCGGCGGCGACTGCGCGGCGACGGGCGGCATCGACCTCACGGTGCAGGCCGTGCAGGACGGCAAGCGCGCGGCAGCGTCGATCGACGCGGCGCTCGCGCAACGCGACGCGAAGGCCGCGTGAGCGCACCGCGCGCGTCGCATACCACCACCACGAGCACAACGAACACGACCCCACTCTCACGGAGCCGAACATGGCCGACCTTCGCTGCACCATCGCGGGCATCACTTCGCCGAATCCCTTCTGGCTGGCGTCCGCGCCGCCGACCGACAAGGCCTACAACGTGAACCGCGCGTTCGAGGCGGGCTGGGGCGGCGTCGTGTGGAAGACACTCGGGCTCGATCCGCACGTCGTCAACGTCAGTTCGCGCTACGGCGCCGTGCAGTGGAACGGCCAGCGCATCGCGGGGCTGAACAACATCGAGCTGATCACCGACCGTCCGCTCGACGTGAACCTGAGAGAGATCGCGCAGGTGAAGCGCGACTGGCCGGAACGTGCGCTGATCGTGTCGCTGATGGTGCCGTGCAACGAGCGGGACTGGAAGTGGATCTTGCCGCTCGTCGAGGATACGGGCGCCGACGCGGTCGAGCTGAACTTCGGCTGTCCGCACGGGATGAGCGAGCGCGGGATGGGCGCGGCGGTCGGGCAGGTGCCCGAATACGTGGAGATGGTCACGCGCTGGGTGAAGGAAGGCACGAAGCTGCCGTGCCTCGTGAAGCTCACGCCGAATATCAGCGATATCCGGATGGGGTCGCGCGCCGCGTACAAGGGCGGCGCGGACGGCGTGTCGCTGATCAACACGATCAACTCGATCGTCGCGGTCGATCTCGACCACATGGCGCCGATGCCGACCGTGGACGGCAAGGGCACGCACGGCGGCTATTGCGGCCCGGCGGTCAAGCCGATCGCGTTGAACATGGTCGCGGAGATCGCGCGCGACCCGGAAACGCCGAACCTGCCGATCTCCGGCATCGGCGGCATCTCGTCGTGGCGCGACGCGGCCGAGTTCATGGTGCTCGGCGCCGGCAGCGTGCAGGTGTGCACCGCGGCGATGCATTATGGATTCCGGATCGTGTCGGACCTCGCCGACGGCCTGTCGAACTGGATGGATGAGAAGGGCTACGCGACGCTCGACGATATCCGCGGCCGTGCGGTGCCGAACGTGACCGACTGGAAATACCTGAACCTGAAGTACGACATCAAGGCGCGCATCGACCAGGATCGCTGCATCCAGTGCGGGCTGTGCCATATCGCGTGCGAGGACACGTCGCACCAGGCGATCACGGCGACGAAGGACGGCGTGCGTCACTTCGAAGTGGTGGACTCGGAATGCGTCGGGTGCAATCTTTGCATGCATGTGTGTCCGGTCGAGCAATGCATCACGATGGAGCGCGTCGATTCGGGCGACTACGCGAACTGGACCACGCATCCGAACAATCCGGCGAGCGCGGACGCGGGGGCGAGTGCAGGTGCGGCGGCGGCACCCGAGAAACACGCGAAGAAGGCTGCCTGACCGGCGTCCGGCGGCGCGGGCGAGCCCCGCACCGCCGCTTTTCGTTCCACCCGGGCCGGCATTGCATGGTGCCGGCGCCGACGTTTTCGTGGAGTGCGTTCGATGAATCACGCAGCGAATCCCGCCGATCCCGATGGCGCCGCGGCGCAGGGCGGCAGCCTGTACAACGACGACCTCGCGCCGACGACGCCGGCGCAGCGCACGTGGAAGTGGTATCACTTCGCGGCGCTCTGGGTCGGGATGGTGATGAACATTGCGTCGTACATGCTTGCGGCGGGGCTGATCCAGGAAGGCATGTCGCCGTGGCAGGCCGTGACGACGGTGTTGCTCGGCAACCTGATCGTGCTCGTGCCGATGCTGCTGATCGGCCATGCGGGCGCGAAGCACGGGATTCCGTACGCGGTGCTCGTGCGCGCGTCGTTCGGCACGCAGGGCGCGAAGCTGCCGGCGCTGTTGCGCGCGATCGTCGCATGCGGCTGGTACGGGATCCAGACCTGGCTCGGCGGCAGTGCGATCTATACGCTGCTGAACATCCTTACCGGCAACGCGCTGCACGGCGCGGCGCTGCCGGTCGTCGGCATCGGGTTCGGGCAGCTCGCGTGCTTTCTCGTGTTCTGGGCGCTGCAGCTCTACTTCATCTGGCACGGCACCGATTCGATCCGCTGGCTCGAGAGCTGGTCCGCGCCGATCAAGGTCGTGATGTGCGTGGCGCTCGTGTGGTGGGCGACGTCGAAGGCGGGCGGCTTCGGCACGATGCTGTCGGCGCCGTCGCAGTTCGCGGCGGGCGGCAAGAAGGCCGGGCTGTTCTGGGCGACCTTCTGGCCGGGCCTGACCGCGATGGTCGGCTTCTGGGCGACGCTCGCGCTGAACATCCCCGATTTCACGCGCTTCGCGCATTCGCAGCGCGACCAGGTGATCGGCCAGTCGATCGGGCTGCCGTTGCCGATGGCACTGCTGTCGGTGGTGTCGGTCGTCGTGACGTCCGCGACCGTCGTGATCTACGGCAACGCGATCTGGGATCCGATCGACCTGACGAGCCGGATGACGGGCATCGGCGTGGGCATCGCGCTCGTGATCCTCACGCTCGACACGATGTGCTGCAACCTCGCCGCGAATCTTGTCGGCCCGGCCTACGATTTCTCGAGCCTGTGGCCGAAGGCGATCTCGTACCGCACCGGCGGGATGATCACCGCGACCATCGCGATCGTGATGATGCCGTGGAAGATCCTCGCGACGACGGACGGCTACATCTTCACCTGGCTCGTCGGTTATTCGGCGCTGCTCGGGCCCGTGGCGGGGATCATGATGGTCGACTACTTCCTGATTCGCGGCACGCGGCTCGACACGCGCGCGCTGTTCGACGAACGCGGCGGCTTCAGCTACGCGCGCGGCTGGAACCCGGCCGCGCTGGCCGCGCTCGCGGTCGGCGTGCTGCCGAACCTGCCCGGCTTCCTGCACACGGCATTTCCGGCGTCGTTCCCGAACGTGCCGGCGATCTTCAACACGCTTTATACGTACTCGTGGTTCGTCGGCCTCGTGCTGGCGTCGGGCGTGTACGGCACCTGGATGAAGTGGCGCGCCGGACAGCGCGCGCAGATCGCGAGCGCGTGACACGCGCGATGCGGCACCCGACAGTCAACGAGGAGGCAACCCCATGGCAATCCTGATTCGCGGCGGCACCGTGGTCGATGCGGACCGCTCCTATCGCGCCGACGTTCTGTGCGCGGACCCTGAAGACGGCGGCACGATCCTCCAGATCGCCGAGCAGATCGACGCGCCGGCCGGCGCGAGCGTCGTCGACGCGCACGACCAGTACGTGATGCCGGGCGGCATCGATCCGCATACGCATATGGAACTGCCGTTCATGGGCACGACCGCGAGCGACGATTTCTACTCGGGCACGGCCGCCGGGCTCGCCGGCGGCACGACGAGCATCATCGACTTCGTGATCCCGAGCCCGAAGCAGCCGCTGATGGACGCGTTCCGCGAATGGCGCGGCTGGGCCGAGAAGGCGGCGGCCGACTACGGCTTCCACGTGGCCGTGACGTGGTGGGACGAGAGCGTGCATCGCGACATGGGTACGCTCGTGCGCGAGCACGGCGTGTCGAGCTTCAAGCACTTCATGGCGTACAAGAACGCGATCATGGCCGACGACGAGGTGCTCGTGAACAGCTTCTCGCGTTCGCTCGAACTCGGCGCGCTGCCGACCGTGCACGCCGAGAACGGCGAGCTCGTGTTCCAGCTGCAGAAGGCGCTGCTCGCGCGCGGGATGACGGGGCCGGAGGCGCATCCGCTGTCGCGGCCGCCGGAGGTCGAGGGCGAGGCCGCGAACCGCGCGATCCGCATCGCGCAGGTGCTCGGCGTGCCCGTGTACATCGTGCACGTCTCCGCGAAGGACGCGGTGGATGCGATCACGCGCGCACGCAGCGAGGGGCTGCGCGTGTTCGGCGAGGTGCTGCCGGGCCATCTGGTGATCGACGAGGCTGTTTATCGCGATCCGGACTGGACGCGCGCGGCCGCGCACGTGATGAGCCCGCCGTTCCGCTCGGCCGAGCATCGCGAGGCGCTGTGGCGCGGGCTGCAGGCGGGGCAACTGCATACGACGGCGACCGACCACTGCGTGTTCTGCGCGTCGCAGAAGGCGATGGGCCGCGACGATTTCACGAAGATCCCGAACGGCTGCGGCGGGGTCGAGGATCGCATGTCGGTGCTGTGGCATCACGGCGTGAATCACGGCCGCATCACGCCGAACGAGTTCGTGCGGATCACGTCGACGAACGCCGCGCAGATCTTCAACCTGTATCCGCGCAAGGGCGCCGTGCAGGTGGGCGCCGATGCCGATCTCGTCGTGTGGGACCCTGCCGCGACGAAGACGATCTCGGTGAAGACCCATCACCAGCAGGTCGACTTCAACGTGTTCGAGGGGATGACGGTGCAGGGCGTCGCGACGCATACGCTCACGCGCGGCGCACTCGCATGGGCCGACGGCGAATTGCGCGCGGTGCGCGGCGCGGGCCGCTACCTGAAGCGCCCGCCGGCCGCCGGCTACTACGAGGCCGCGCGGATCGCGAACCGGCTGCGCGAACCGCATCCGGTCGAGCGCGCCGGCTGAACGGTGCGTAACGTGTGTAACGTGCGGGGCGTGTCGGGTCGAGCGGCACGCCCCGCATGCTCCCTCTTGTCTTCCCGTGCATGCCGGCACTGCTTCTGCCCGCTGCTCACCATCCTGCCAATTCTCTCAGTATTTGGGACGGATCGTAGCGTGATCCCGTCTTGTCGATTTCCAGGTATGTAGAAGAACTGAGCAAGTCGACGAAGCACGCGACGTTGCTCGAACGCGGCCATTTTGTTTGCGTTGTCGGCGTGCATGCCGGCGAGTAATATCCACCGACGGCGTTTCGCAGGTATGCCGGGCCTGCCCGCCGAACAGTCCAACAACATTGAGAGCAAGGAGTACGAGGTGGATATTCTGCGCAGTCTCCTGGGTATGCTGTTCCTGCTGCTGGTGGCCTATCTGCTGTCGAACAACCGGCGCGCGGTGAGCGGCCGGACCATGATCGCCGCGCTGTGCACGCAACTGGCGATCGGCGCGCTGGTGCTGTTCGTGCCGTCCGGCCGCACGGCGCTGGCGGCGGCCGCGAACGGCGTCAATCGCGTGCTCGACATGGGCAATCACGGCATCGCGTTCGTGTTCGGCGGGCTCGTCGACAGCAAGATGTTCCAGCTGTTCGGCGACGGCGGGTTCGTGTTCGGCCTGCGCGTGCTGCCGATGATCATCTTCGTGACCGCACTGATCGCGGTGCTGTACTACATCGGCGTGATGAAATGGATCGTCGCGATCCTCGGCGCCGCACTGGCGAAAGTGCTCGGCGTGAGCCGCATCGAGGCGTGCTCGGCCGTCGCGACGATCTTTCTCGGGCAGAGCGAGATGCCCGCGCTCGTGAAGCCGTTCGTGCGGAACATGACGAGCGCCGAGATCTTCACGGTGATGGCGAGCGGCATGGCGTCGGTCGCCGGCTCGGTGCTGGTCGGCTATGCGGGCCTCGGCGTGAAGATGGAATACCTGCTCGCCGCGTCGTTCATGGCGGTGCCCGGCGGCCTGCTGTTCGGCAAGCTGCTGTTTCCGACGGTCGAGCCGAGCCGCGTCGTGGTCGACGGGCTCGATTTCGACGACAAGCGCGCCGCCAACGTGATCGAGGCGGCGGCGTCGGGCGCGTCGGTCGGGCTGCGGATCGCGATCAACGTCGGTGCGATGCTGATCGCGTTCGTCGGGCTCATCGCGCTGATGAACCTCATCGTCAGCGGCGTGGCGGCGTTCGCGGGCTTTCCGCAGATCACGCTCGTGGGTATCATCGGCCACCTGTTCGCGCCGCTCGCGTGGATCATCGGCGTGCCGTGGCACGACGCGGCGCTGGCCGGCAACTTCATCGGCGAGAAGCTGATCTTCAACGAGTTCGTCGCGTATGGCGACCTGTCGCCGTACCTGAAGAGCGGCGAGCACGTCGCGGCGGCCGGCCTGCAGGTGCTCGACCCGAAGACGCTCGCGATCGTGTCGTTCGCGCTGTGCGGCTTCGCGAACTTCTCGTCGATCGCGATCCTCGCGGGCGGCTTCAGCGCGGTCGCGCCCGAGCGCCGCTCGGAAGTCGCGCGGCACGGCCTGCGCGCGCTGACGGCCGCGACGCTGTCGAACCTGATGAGCGCGGCGATTGCGGGCCTGTTCTTTTCGCTTCATTGAACTTGCGCCTGAACCTGAACGATCGAGGAGAGGCAACGATGTTTTTACCGCAGGAATTCATTCGCCGGAAGCGCGACGGGCAGCCGCTCGACCGTGACGCGATTGCCGCATTCGTGCGCGGCGTGACCGACGGCAGCGTGACCGAGGGCCAGGTGGCCGCGTTCGCGATGGCCGTGTTTTTCAACGACCTGAGCACCGACGAGCGCGTCGCGCTGACGCTCGCGCAGCGCGACTCGGGCGACGTGCTCGACTGGCGCGCGCTCGATCTCGGCGGGCCGGTGATCGACAAGCATTCGACCGGCGGCGTCGGCGATGTCGTGTCGCTGATGCTCGGGCCGATGGTCGCCGCGTGCGGCGGCTACGTGCCGATGATCTCGGGGCGCGGGCTCGGCCATACCGGCGGCACGCTCGACAAGCTGAGCGCGATTCCGGGCTACGACGTGACGCCCGATACGGACGTGTTTCGTCGCACGGTGCGCGAGGTCGGCGTCGCGATCATCGGGCAGACGGCGCGGCTCGCGCCGGCCGACAAGCGCATCTATGCGATTCGCGACGTGACGGCGACCGTCGAGTCGATCGCGATGATCACCGCGTCGATCCTGTCGAAGAAACTCGCGGCCGGGCTCGACGGGCTCGTGATGGACGTCAAGGTCGGCTCCGGCGCGTTCATGCCGACGGCGGAGAAATCGGCGGAACTGGCGCGCAGCATCGTCGACGTCGGCAACGGCGCCGGCATGAAGACGACCGCGATCCTCACCGACATGAACCAGTCGCTCGCGCCGTGCGCGGGCAATGCGCTCGAAGTGGCGTGCGCGATCGATTACCTGACGGGCAAGTCGCGCCCGGCGCGCCTGCATGACGTCACGATGGCGCTGTCGGCGGAGTTGCTCGTCACTGGCGGGTTGGCGCGCGACGTCGAGGCGGCGCGCGTGAAGTTGCAGCACGCGCTCGATTCGGGGGCGGCGGCGGAACGCTTCGCGAAGATGGTCACGGCGCTCGGCGGCCCCGCGGACCTGATCGACGCACCTGCGCGTCATCTCGCGCGGGCGGAGGTGATCGTACCGGTTCCGTCGCGCGTGAGCGGCGTCGTGCAGCGGGTCGATTGCCGCGCGCTCGGGCTCGCGGTCGTCGCGCTCGGCGGCGGCCGCACGCGCGCGGCGGACGCGATCGACTACCGTGTCGGCCTGACGGCGCTCGCGGAGATCGGGCAGCATGTCGAAGCCGGCCAGCCGCTCGGCCATGTGCATGCCCGCGACGCAGCCACCGCGGCGCACGCGGTGGAGGCGATCCAGCGCAGCTACGTGCTGGGCGACACGGGCGACGCGCCGCCGACCCTCTATCAGCGGATCGGCTGACCGGTCGCACGGTGCGGATACCGGCGATCGCTGCACGCCACGGGCGTATCGTGGCGGCCGGGTTGCGGCCGCGCCGATGCGCCCCGGCACACAATCGGAGGCACGACGAGATGGAACGACACGAACTGATCGAAGCGGCCAAGGCGGCGCGCGAACGCGCGTATGCGCCGTATTCCCGCTTCAAGGTCGGCGCCGCGCTGCTGGCGCGCGACGGGACGGTTTTTCACGGCTGCAATGTCGAGAACGCGTCTTACGGACTCTGCAACTGCGCGGAACGCACGGCGATGTTTGCGGCCATCGCCGCCGGTTATCGTCCGGGGGATTTCACGCGGCTCGCGGTCGTGGGCGACACGGACGGCCCGATCGCGCCGTGCGGCGCCTGCCGCCAGGTGATCGTCGAGATCGGCACGCCGGACATCGAAGTGATCCTGGCCAACCTGCACGGGGCCGTCAGCGTCACGACGGCCGACGCATTGCTGCCCGGCGCGTTCCGCTTGTAACGAACGGCGCGCGCGACGGCGCGCCGCTCACGTCACGCGCCGTCGCGCGCTTCGCGGATCGGGATCACCGTGCGCGCGCCGCACTGGCGCAGCAGGTCGCGCAGCTCGTTGATCACCGGAAACACCTCGTGGTTCCAGTCGGCGCCCTGCCGGTCATGCGCTTCCTGCTCGCGCTCGACGATCCAGCGATCCTCGCGGAAGATGCGCTCGGTGAACCAGACGAGCAGCGGCCACGCGAGATCGAGCGCGAACGGTATGCCGGGCTTGTGGATCGACAGCAGTCCGAACGTGCGGTTGGTGCGCTGCTCCGCGTCGAGCGGGACGTAGACGATCCACAGGTCCATCACGAGCGTGCCTTCGCTCGAGCGGATCTGCAGTGTCTGGTACGGATAACCGGTGCGCACCGTCATCACGCTCTTGTTCGCCTGCTCGCCCGGCTTCTTGCTCGCGCCGAACACGAGCGCCTCGCCGACCGGCTGCTTGCCTTCCATCCGCGCGAACGTGTAGTCCACCTCGACCCAGTCGTCGCCGCGGCGCCGGCCGACCGAGCGCGCACGCATCTGCCCCATCTGCTTGCGATGCAGGAACTGATGGTTCATGTCCATCAGGTTCTCGTGCATGAACGAGTAGTGGCACTTGACCTCGCGGCCGAAGCGACGCGTCTTGAACGCGCGGTCGTCCGCCGATTCGAGCGCGGGGAACGGCCGCGAGTCGGCGAGCGTCGCGTCGCCCGGGAACACGAAGATCAGCCCGTGCGCTTCGCGGCACGGATACGCGCGCACGCCGTTGGGCAGGCGCTCGCGGCCGAGGTACGGCACGTCGACGCAGCGGCCGCTGTCGCACGCGTAGGTCCAGCCGTGATAGCAGCAGCGCAGCGTCTCGCCGCTCACGACGCCCGCGTGCAGCGGCACCTGGCGGTGCGCGCAACGATCCTCGAGCGCGTACACGGCGCCGGATTCGGTGCGCACGAGCACGATCGGTTCGCCGGCGAAGCGCACGCCGAGCGTCTTGCCGCGTTTCAGCTCGCGCGACCACGCGAGCGGGTACCAGTGATCGGGATGAATCGGCACGCGGCGCAAGTCGCGCACGGCCGCGCCGGAAGAGGGTTCTCCAAGGGTGCCGCTGTCAGGGAAGGGCACTGCTCGCATGCGTGACGCCTCCGGGCTGGACTGGAATTCCGGGCGCCGCAAGATGCGGCGGGGATCTGGAGAAGTCTACGCGAAGTTGCCGGTCGCGGCGGACGCGATGCGGGTTTGCCCCGGCACGGCGGCCGCCGTTTCGTTGATGCAGCGCAAACCGGATCGCGGGCGGCTCGCGCCGGCCCGTGCATGGCCGCACGGGCTTCAGCTGCGCGGCAGGCGTTACCCGGTCAACCGGTCACCCCGTCATGCGGCGGCGTGACCACGTGACCGCGTGACCGAGCGGCGGTCACGAGCGTGCATCGCGCCACAGCACCGCGTCGGTGCGGTACAGCGCCGGGAAGTACTGCTTCAGCCCGGCGATCTTCGGCATGTCGTTGTACGCGATGTACGGCGCGTCGGGGTGCAGCTCGAGGTAGTTCTGGTGATAGGCCTCGGCCGGGTAGAACCCCTTGTAGTCCTCGACACGCGTGACGACCGGCGCGGGAAACACGTGCGCGGTGCCGAGCTGCGCGATGTACGCGCTCGCGACCGCGCGTTGCTGCGCGGTGGTCGGGAAGATCGCCGACCGGTATTGCGACCCTTCGTCGGGGCCCTGCCGGTTGAGCTCGGTCGGATCGTGCGCGACCGAGAAGAACACCTGCAGAAGCCGGCCGTACGTGATCTGGGTCGGGTCGTAGACGATGCGAACCGATTCCGCATGCCCGGTCAGCCCCGAGCCGACGAGCGCATAGTGCGCGGTTTCGGACGCACCGCCCGCATAGCCGGCCGTGACCTGCTTCACGCCCTTCACGTGCTCGAATACGCCTTGCACGCCCCAGAAGCAGCCGCCGGCCAGCACGGCCGTCTCGTCGTGCGATGCGCCGGGCGTTTCGTCGAGCGTGGGCGCGGGGACGGTGCGCATCGGCTCGGCGGAGTTGACGATGCGCTGGTAGCCGAACACGGCGAGCGCCGCGACGGCGATGGCGCCGATGCGGCGCAGCATCGCCGTGCGCCGTTGCGGCGCGGAACCGCGGGGGGAGATGGTGTTCACGGTGTGCTCCTTCGGAAGGCGGAATGGAAAGCTTGGCCCGGACGCGGCGCCGGTGCGCCGCCCCCGGCCGGGATCAGCCGAACGTGAACGCATAGGCATTCACGCCGGGATCGAGAAACTCGATCGAGAACGTGCGATCGGCGATCGCGCCGGGTTGCCGGACCAGCTGGTACAGGCGTTGCCCGGTCACGGTGCCGTAGCCTTGCGCATCGACGTCGCTGCCGTGCGCGGCGCCGGGGGCCGCGCCGTCGAGCGTCACGCGAAAGCGCACCGGCTTGCCGTCCTCGCCGGGGCCGAGCACCAGGTGCAAGTCGCGCGCATGGAAGCGGTAGACGATGCGGCCGGCGGGTGCCGCGAGCGTCGCGCGTTCGGCGCCGACCCGCCACATGCCGGCGAGGCCCCAGTCGTTCAGATCGGGACGGGCCGGCTCGGCATAGTGATACGCCGCATCCCGCACCACGCCGCCGGGCGACACGAAATCCTCGGCGCGTGCGTAGCCGACGTAGGTCTCGGGCGAGCGGACGTCCGCGCTGTCGGCCGCCGCGAGCGCACCCTTCGCGGGCGCGCCGGCGAGCCCGAGCGGCACGTTCAGCGCTTCCGGATGGCCTGCCTCGGCGAGCAGCGACTGGATCGCGCGCTCCGACTCCGCGTACTCGCCTTCGCCGAAGTGGTGCCGGCGCACGCGGCCCTGCGCGTCGACGAAGTAGTGCGCGGGCCAGTATTCGTTGTTGAATGCGCGCCAGATCGCGAAGCGGTTGTCGATCGCGACCGGGAAGTCGATGCCGAGGTCGTGCACGGCCTTCTTCACGTTGCCGATGTCGCGTTCGAACGCGAATTCGGGTGCGTGCACACCGATCACGACGAGCCCGTACGGCGCGTACTTGCGCGCCCACGCGGTCGTGTACGGCAGCGTGCGCAGGCAGTTGATGCACGAATAGGTCCAGAAATCGACCAGCACCACCTTGCCGCGCAGGCCGGACGCCGTCAGCGGCGGCGAGTTCAGCCACTGCACCGCGCCGTCGAGCGACGGCAGTGTGCCTTCGACGGGCAGCGCGGCCGGCGCATGCGTCGCGTCCACCACGCGCATCATCGCGCCGCCGGCCTGAGCGGCATCGGCTGTCGCGGCCATCATCGCGCCGCCAGCACCGTTCGCGACACCGTTGGCCGAGCCGTCCGCCGCGTGTTCTGCCGCGTTTTCCGCCGAACCGCCGGCCGGTGCCATTGCCGCCGGCGTGCCGTTGGCACGCCCGCCGAGCCGGTCGACGAGCTTCGTTTCGAGCCCACCCGTCGTGACGGTCGACAGTTGTGCGAGCGCGCCCGTATCGAGGCCGAGCGCGATCGCGCCGACGCCGGCCAGCAGCGCCGCGCCGATTCCGCGCTTGATCCATTCGCCGGCGCCGAGCGAGCGCTTCATCGCGGCGAACACCTTGCCGCCGATCACCAGCGCGACGCCGAGCGACGTCGCCGCGCCGGCCGCATACGCGACCAGCAGCAGCGTCGTGCCGACGCTGGCGCCGCGCAGCGCGGCGCCGGTCAGCACGAGCCCGAGGATCGGGCCCGCGCACGGCGCCCACAGCAGGCCGGTCGCGACGCCGAGCAGCAGCGACGACGCGGGGCCGGCCGGGCGGCCGTCGCGTTGCGCGAAGCCGGTGAGGCGGTTGCCGGCGGCGACGAGCGGTCGCGTCAGGTGCTCCGCGAGACGCGGCATCAGCAGCGTCAGGCCGAACACCGCGAGCAGCACGATGGCGACCCAGCGGCCGGCCTGGTTGGCTTGCGCGACCCAGCCGCCGCCGACGGCCGCGAGCGTCGCGACGACGGCGAACGTGAGGGCCATGCCGGCCAGCAGCGGCAGGCCGGTGCGCACGAACGGCTGGTCGGCGCGCGCGAACACGAACGGCAGCACGGGCAGGATGCACGGGCTCAGGATCGTGAGCACGCCGCCGAGATAGGCAAGGACGATGAGCAGCATGGTGCGTTCTCCAGTCGATCGGGCGTGGGGCCGGATCAGGCGGTGGCGGGGTGGAAGGCGAGGGCGAGGCCGTTCATGCAGTAGCGCAGGCCGGTCGGCGGCGGGCCGTCGTCGAACACGTGGCCGAGATGGCCGCCGCAGCGGCGGCAGTGCACTTCGGTGCGGATCATCCCGAACGACGCGTCGGTGTGGGTGGCGACCGCGTGGTCGAGCGGCTTCCAGAAGCTCGGCCAGCCTGTATGGCTGTCGAACTTGGCGGCCGACGAGAACAGCGCGAGGTCGCAGCCGGCGCACGCGAACGTGCCGTGCCGGTGCTCGTCGTTCAGCGGGCTGGTGTACGGGCGCTCGGTGCCGGCTTCGCGCAGGACCGTGTACTGGGCGGGCGTGAGCCGGCGATGCCATTCGGCGTCGCTGAGGGTGACTTCGAAAGGCGCGGCCGTCTGCGGGGTGGCCGGCGGCGCGGCGAACGCGCGGCCGACCAGCGCGCGGCGGCCGACGGACGACAGGGTCGCGAGCGCGGCGAGGCCGGTGGCGCCGGCGAACAGCAGATGTCTGCGGGTGGGCATGATGGGCTCCTGGCAGCAGGTCCTGAAAACATGCGCCCATCGTAGTCAGCGGTCGGTGTCGAAGTCCTCACGGAAAGTTAAATGAATCGTGATTATTTTTCGGGTGATCCGGCCAAGTCCGACGAAATCCGTCTGAGCCGCGTCGGATAAGGGTTTGCGGGGAATCGGTGGTCCGCCCAATTCCGCGGAAATCCCGCACGAGCCGCAACTTTTTAGTGTCTTTTTAGTGTTCGTGGCGTGGGGTAGGCTCTGCTGAGGATGCGCGGGCCGATCGGATCACGATATCGATGGAGGGCGATCATGGGGGCATTGACGGTCAGGCAAATCGAAGCTGCGAAGGCGACCGGAAAGCGGTATTTCCTGTCAGATGGGCGTGGACTGTTCCTGCGCGTGGGGCCGGCCGGCGGGAAGACCTGGTTTGTTCGCGTCAGTATCAATGGCAAGCAACGCGATAAGCCGCTCGGCAAGGCGTGGGCACGCTCGACGACAGACGCGCAGTTATCGCTAGAGGATGCGCGCGCAGCGGCTGCGACGATTCGTTCACACGCGCGCGACGGCGTGGACTACCTCGAAGCGAAGAAGCGTGAACGCCAGGCCAAGGTTGAACAAGCGGTGACGGCGGACCTCACATTCGGCGACTTATTCGATGCGTGGTTCGCGACGGTCAACAAGAAGCGCGGCAAGAAAGGTCGAAAGGATGGCGGTAAGTCGCTTCGAGCTGCGATGGAAAAGCATGTGCTGCCGACTCTTCGTGCTCACCGGATCGCAGGCGTGTTTGCGTCGAACGTTCTGCCGCTGCTTACCGCGATTTCCGATGTGGGATACAACCGCCAAGCGGTCGAGATGCTGATAACCATCCAACAAATGATTCGATGGGGCGAGCGTAATCAGCCGTGGAAGCGCTTGTTGATCGATTGCGATGTGCTTGCGCTTGCAAAAGAGGATGTTGTTTCAGGCGATTACGATCCGGTGCGTGGCAACGAACGCGATCGGACGCTTACGGACGACGAAATCTGCATGCTCGGTGAACTGATTCCGGCCGCTCGGCTTCCATGCTCCATTGCATCAGCGGTATGGGTGATGCTCGCTTGCGGAACGCGCGTCGGCGAAACAGTCCTGACGCGATGGACCGATCTTGACTTCAAGACACGGACGTGGACCATCCCAAAGGAACACACGAAGTCGAACACTGCGATCACGATTCACCTGTCCGATTTCGTCCTCGCGCAGTTTGCGACGCAGCAGGTCGTGCGCGCCGGCGTGCCGGAGGGCGACGCACGGCGCGATTATGTGTTCCCGTCGGAAAAGGGCAAGCTGCCGCACGTCAGCATCCATACGACCTGCGGTGCTATCCGTAATCGGCAACGCCCAAAGGATGCGCCGACCGAGGGGCGCACGAGGGCAACCGATGCGCTCACTGTCCCGGGTGGTCAATGGAAATGTCATGACTTGCGTCGGACGTGCGCAACGATGATGCAATCGCTGGGCATTCCGGAAAGCATCGTGCATCGATGTCTGAACCACGCACGAAACGATCCGCTTGATCGGATCTATCTGCAGTTCGATTATGACGCGCAGATGCGTGACGTATGGCGGCGATGGGGTGACCGCCTTTCGGTATTGCTTGGCACGGATACGGAAAACGTACGTTTTCTGTTCGCGTCGTAATTAGAGCGGGCCTACCTCCGGAGAGAGAAGGGGGAAAGATGTAACCCTGATAATACGACTTATCAGGGTTACGATGTGCGGAATCAAGAGATCACGTCAGAATCTGACGACCGATTCTGATGCCCCCTGTGCGCAAGTGGGAGCGCCGCGCTCGTCCCGGTGATGGCGGAGGCGCATCAGCGTTTCGATTGCGGCAGTGCGTTGCCCCGGCGTCGATTGGTGCGGTAGGGTAGACGGCGCCTTCTTCGAACGAGGTTGACTCATGAATAAGCAGGAACTCATTGATGCTGTCGCAGCCGACACTGGCCTGAGCAAGAGTACAGCCGGCGAGGCGATCCAGGCCGTACTGGACGTGATCACACGTGTTGTCAGCGACGGCGGCAGCGTGCAACTCGTCGGATTCGGCTCGTTCTCGCAAGGGCAACGTGCAGCACGGACCGGTAGAAATCCGACGACGGGTGCTGAGATAGCGATCGCCGCAGCGACGACAGTGAAGTTCAGTGCCGGGAAGGCTTTCAAAGACGCCGTGAACGCGTCTTGAGTGCTGGCTCCGAAGTCTGCAAGCCTATCGCTTGGAGCATGCAGACGTCTGCACGATTGCGGTCGACCGGCGATCAGATGTTGACGTCGCGCTGGATCACCGAGTTGTCGATGACGGGGGCGCGTGCACGACGTTGAGATGCGGGCGAAATTGATCGCTCAGCTTGTTGTTGATACGTATCAACAGCAAACTCGGCTTATCGAATTGTTGGGCCGAGAGGGGACGACAGGGTATTTCGCGTCGTTGATATCGCGTTAGTCAGCCACCGTGAGTGAAGGGGAACATAGTAAGGGCTATGTTACCCTTCATTTCTGGACAGGCGCTGCGCGTGACGGTCGCCGGCGCTCACACAACTAATTTTGTTACTACCGGGCATCGGTAGGGCGCGGAGCCGCCGTGGGCAGTCTTTCGGCTGGAGATGCGTGGCAAAACACTGTTGGAGTGGGGGAGTGGTTCTCCCGTGACGGAACAGGAACCGCTACTCGCCCCGTTAGATCCGCGAACTGAATGAGCAACGACGTGGCCCCGACGCAACTGCGAACGGGTCAGCGGCCGCTTGTCGCGGTCAACGCAACGCTGGGGATTTCCAGCTAGGGCCGCACTTCCTTCGCCCCGAAGGCAGGCGGGGGCTCCCTGCGGGGAGATGATGGCCCGTATAGCGCCGCTCCATGAGCTGGAAAGGCTTCTTCCGCGCCAACGTCGCACCGCCCGACTGATCTGACTCGGCTGGTGCTGTTACACACCGAATACACAAATTTACCTTGCATTTCTCCGTGGTGTGTATAGACTACACATTGGATGAGGCGAAAAGGGGTGTGTATGGCGACAGCTTTGGCGAAGGAAATGGTGCGGCGTTATGGATTCGAGAACAGTGATACGGCGGCTTGAGCAGGACGGGTGGGTGCAGAAGCGGGTGAAGGGTAGTCACCATCACTTCAGGCATCCGAGCAAGCCAGGCACGGTAACGGTGCCGCATCCACAGAAAGACCTCACGATTGCGACGCTGAAAAGCATCGAGAGGCAATCTGGTTTAACACTCACCGGGCAGTAAGGCCGGTGGCTATAACGGACCCCGCGGGCCGCAACCGGTCAGCGGGTTCCAAACAAGGAGTTGGATGTGAGATTTTTCGTCGCTGTCGACAAGCAAGAGGGCACCGATTATGGCGTTGTCGTACCGGATTTTCCGGGCTGCAACTCATGGGGCACGACGCTCGAACAAGCGCTCGAAAACACGCAAGAGGCTATCGAGGGATGGGTTGAAACTTCCGTCGAGGCGGGGGACGAAGTTCGCTTCGAGCCCACGTCGTTTGAGGAACTTCGCGACAACCCGGACTATGCCGGCTCATTTTGGGCTGTCGTAGACATTGATCCTTCGAAATTTGATATGAAGCCAGAGCGTGTGAATATCAGTTTGCCGCGCTTCGTGCTTACACAGATTGACGCCTTCGCGGAGGCCCACAAGGAAACGCGTAGCGGTTTTCTCGTTCGTGCAGCACTAGAAGCCATTCGGCACGAGCAAACAGCCGTCTGATTAAAAAAGCCCCGCCGGGGCGGGGCACGGAGGATCCGTGCCTGCCTACTTGGGTTCAGCCTGATCCGGCCGCCCCAACGAATCCCGGACACCCGCTTAGGCTCAAGAGCCGCGCAGCGGGTTTTGCCGTTTCTGATGTTTTGTGACGAAATTTTTGCTGTCCCAGTCGTGTGCGGAGTTTCGACCTTCAGTCTATGTGACGACTCCGTTAACAGCGACCACAGATACTGCTAATGGGTAGATAATGCAGCGGCGAGGGAATTGGCAAGCGTCAGCCGATTCGCGACATCTGCGGCGAGTTGTGCAAGCGAATCGAACCATCCGTATGCATTGGTACTTCGGTAGCACCTGAGGGGACTTTAAACAACCGGTGCGTCGTCGTGCAATCGGTCAGCGCATGGCTTCGTTACAATCACAAAAAGACCTTTATTCGGGGTGAGTGTGGTAAAGACCACCAAAGCGAGTGGGAACCTCGCGCTATCCGCATTGCCGCCGCCAACACCTTGGCCCGGTGCCAATGCTCGACTGCTGGGAGTGGGGGCTGGCCTTCCCGTCGCCCCACTGGACCGTCTAGCCCAATTCAGCGCCGACGACTTCGAGCGGTTCACGCTCGAGTGGGCGAGCGATTTCCTCGCAAAGCAAATCAATGCGGTAGAAGTGCAAGTCAGGGGAGGCTCTGGAGATAAAGGTCGAGACGTTGTCGTTTGGCTCGACGCATCGAACGTAACCCCGCGGCGCTGGCAGCTCTACCAATGCAAGCACTATGACACCAACCTCGGTTTGTCCAAAGCGGGCATCGAGATAGCGAAGGTGCTTTACTACACGCACATTGGCGACTACACGGCACCCGAAAGCTATTCTTTCGTGACGCACAAGGGCGTTACCTCCCCGTTCCAAGACTTGCTCGACGCGCCGGCCAAGCTTCAGAATAAGATGGTCGACTCTTGGGATGACTTCTCAAAGTCCATAACTTCAAAGCAGACCATCGCGCTCACGCCTGAACTCAAGAAGCACATCCTAGGCTTCGATTTCAGCATCTTTTCCGCGAAGCAGCCTCACGACCTAATCGCCGAGCACGCTCAAACCAAATATCACCTGACGGTGTTCGGTGCACCGTTGCTGAAAAGGCCACCGCCTCCCCCGCCGCCATCGACCGTTGCAGCAAACGAAACGAAATATATCGGGCAGCTGTATCGCGTCATCGGCGATGACATCGGCACGACAATCGGCTGCGCCGAAGACTTCAAGCACAGTCCGTATCACGCCCGTATGTTCGAGCGTTCGCGGTTGACCTTCTACAGCGCGGAAGGTCTGAAAGAGGTAGCGCGAGACCAGATGGCAGACCAGGCATATTTCGAAACTTTGCTGACCGAGTTTTCCGACGGGTTGTACTACCAATACACCGAGCCGAATGGAACTCCGATTGAGCGCCTGAAGGCAACGGTTCTCGCCGCGCAGAACATCCAACTTGGCGCACACCCGCTCGTCGCGCATGTCACTAGCAAAGACCGCGAAGGCATGTGCCATCAGATGGCTAACGAAGAACGCCTCGATTGGTGCAACCCATGAATACCACGGAAAGGCCAAGTCGAACGCCTCAAGTTCGCCCGTTCAATTCAGCCCTAGAGTATGGGTTCCGGACGCTGTTCATCCTGAACTCGGCACCGGGTCGCGCGATGGACCTCGAGCGACTCGTGTCCTACGACTACCTGCTCGTCCACTCGGGTGACGTGGATGCTGGCCCACCTAGCTTGCACCCAGCGATGCCACATCGAGGCACCGAGCTGCTCGTGAAGCGCAATGTCATCCACGCTGGCCTGACCCAGATGCTCGGGAAAGAATTGATTGAACTCGTCTTTGCTCCACAAGGCTTCTTGTACCGAGCTACCGATATGACTGCCGCGTTCATCAAGCTACTGAAATCTGCCTACGCGCAGGAGCTGGTCGCTAGAGCGGAGTGGATAGTCGGCCGGTTTGGCGGCTATACAGACCAGGAGCTCGAGGTTTTCATGGCGCAAAACGTGGGACGATGGGGCTCAGAGTTCGAAAGCCTCACCGCCGTTGATTTACTGGAACTGTGACAATGCTTCAAATCAGAAAGATTCGGCTCCGGGGACCTGGTCAGGCAGATGCCATCGTTCCGTTCTATAGCGGCGCCAACGTCCTCGCTGGCGAGTCCGACACCGGGAAAAGCTTTCTTCTTGAATGCATCAACTTCATCCTTGGAGCGGAGAAGCTCAAGCATGTCGAAGAAGCGGCGGAATACACTCACCTTGCCGTCGAATTCGTGAACTCCAACGATGAAATCCTCACCTTGGAGCGCCCAACAGACGGCGGAAGTCTGATGGTGTATCGAGTACCCATCAACGATATTTCTGGAAAAGGCGAGCTGATTGCCCCGACTAGAAAGGGCAAGAGCAAAGGAGCCGACGTCACGTCGATCTTGCTGCCGTTTGCAGGCATCAAGGAGGCCCGTCTTCGGAAGAACGTCGATGGCGAAACCCAACGCTTTACTATCCGCACGATTGAACCGCTATTCCTTATCGACGAAGTCTCCATCATCGACCAACACTCCCCGGTAACAGGGAAGCCCGGATACGGCGATACACGAACGAGCAGCCCACGCTGAGCGAGCCGGCGATCATATAGCCGACTCCGAGCAGGTTGACGCCAGCCGCGTGCGCATTCCACGGACGCGCGATCAGCAGGGGATGCCCGCCGACGAACACCTCGGTCTTGTTGAAACGGTCCGATTCTTCCCGGATTTTCACGATGGCAATACCGTGCGTCAGGTGATCACCCAACACATGGTCGACTGCCATTGCCATGTGGTTGCAAGCCTTGCCAGCGCCAATCAGATAGACGTTTCGCTTGCGCGAAAGGTCCCACGAGCGCGTTCCGATATGCAATACGCTACCTTCCATGCGCATGATGCTTCGAATGCGCTGGTAGCTGTCGAGCCTGTCGAGTGTCCGGTCCGCGATCTCGAGTACGATCTGCCGTGACGAAACGACGCCATTCGAGAGGAGTACTTCGTAATTTCGTATCTTTTTCATGCTGTAAATTGATCGGAGTTACCGCCGCATCGAAGTCATGGGCGACGTGTTGTCCGTCAATTTATGCAATCGAGCTAAACAGATACATGCACACTGCGGTGGATCGTTAGATAACTGTAGAGGCTTTGTTGCCTGCACAGTTGGATCCGCGCACGGCGTGGACGCCAGCCGTGAAGTTTCAGCAGGCCGTGTCGATTGTTCTGAAAACCGGCCGGATGAACACCCGTAAAAATGCCCGACGCACATGCGCGCGCCGACTCGAGCGGTTCGAGAGATCACCGGTGCGTTGTGCGACACCGATTCCCTGGCGGCTTAGTGACGAGACCGGGTCAGTGTGCAATGGCATGCGCCAGAAACGCATAAAGACGATCGAAGTTGCAGTGCGCAACATTGAATCGCAGCCAACTACTGGTTGGATTGGTGGCGTAGAAAAGATTGCCTGGCGCCAGAAGAATCTTGTGGTCGACAGCACGTACAGCGAGTTCGGCTGAATCGCAATTGATTCCCGCGGGCCGTGCCCATACGAACATTCCGGATCGAGGTTCGCAGAACACTTCAAAACCGATCGATTCAAGCCGGCGACAGGTCCGTTCCTGAGCGGTAGCGAGACGATCACGCAATTGCTCGGCCTGCTTCCTGAAGTGTCCTTCGGACAGCACTGCATGTGCCAGCTGCTCCGTGATCGTCGGTGTCGACATTCCGGACACCAGCTTCTGGTAAAGCAGGCCCTCGAGAAGCGCGGGCTCCGCGGCCACGAATCCCACGCGCAGGCCGGCACCGATGGTCTTTGAAAAGCTGCCGACATAGACCACTCGTTTCAATTGATCCATGGACGCGAGCGCGACTGAATTTCCGGACACCAGACCGGCAGAGACGTCGTCCTCGACGATGATGCAGTCGTAGCGCTCGGCAAGCTTCAGGACCTTGAATGCCGATGCCGAGCTGTAGCTTGCACCGGTCGGATTATGCAACCGCGTATTGGTGAAGAACACTTTGGGGCGATGAGTCTCGAACGCCTGCTCCATCGAAACGACGTCCGGACCGGTGGGTGTCATCGGAATCCCGACTGCCTTGATCCGGCGCAATCGCAATGC
The DNA here is from genome assembly GCF_000466765.1 of Burkholderia sp. AU4i. Lineage (NCBI taxonomy): Bacteria > Pseudomonadati > Pseudomonadota > Betaproteobacteria > Burkholderiales > Burkholderiaceae > Burkholderia > Burkholderia sp. AU4i. The sequence goes on from NZ_ASSI01000015.1 coordinate 37,704, forward strand.
AACGAGCAGATCGCTGTAGCAGGGCTCGTCTACCAGCACGGTATCGCCCTCGCGCGTAAGGTGACGAATGGCGAGATCCAGCGCCTGGTTGGCACCCAGCGTAGTGACGATGCCCGTGGAACTTGCCTCGATCTCGTGTTCCGCAAGTTGCCGCACGATTTGCTCACGCAACGGCTCATACCCCTTTGCGTGCCCATACCCCAATAGCGATCGCGGCTGCGCCGCTACCTGTCTTAGCGCCCGCCCAAGGCCGTCCGCGTCGAACCATGCCTCCGGAATCCATCCCGAGCCCGCGTGAATCGTGCCTTCCGTTCCCTCCAGAACGTTACGCAGCGACCATCCATTCGTGAATTCCTCGTTGAGTTTCTCGATGGTCGGAGGTATCTCGCTACGGCTTCGATCCGCGACATAAAAGCCGGATCCACGTCGTGCCATCAAGACGCCTTGCGCCACCAGGCGATCGTATGCTTCGACGACCGTAAATGTCGACACGCCATGTGCCTCGGCGAATACGCGGATGCTCGGAACCTTGGCCCCGGACCGCCAGGTTCTTTCGTTCACCGTTGCCGTCAGCCCGGCCACGATCTGTTGAACCAGGGACGATTCCCCCTGGGGATCGAGCGTCAGTATCGGTTTCATCGCCGCACCTATCACATCAAAAATACCGGCCCATATAACCGTGCAGGCGACGAACCCAATACAGTTAGTCACCCTCGTTTTAAAGTGTACATGTATCCGTGCAGGTTTGATTCACTACATTGAAGGGGAATCGCATACGCATACTTGCACTGGACGACCCCATGGCACACGCCACCGATTTTTTTCCTGGATCGAAGACCGATGAGCTCGCGAATGCTCGCGACGATCTGGCCGCGGCATTTCGCATCGCCGCGCGCCTCGGCTTCCACGAGGGCACATGCAACCATTTCAGTCTCTTGCTCCCGGGCAGTCGGGAAACGTATCTGATCAATCCGTTCGGACTCAGCTTCGAAGAGATCCGACCGGCTGATTTGCTGCTCGTCGATTCCGCCGGCTCGGTAATCGACGGAGTCGGACGAGTCGAGAAAACCGCGCTCAACATCCATTCCCGAGTTCATCGCGCCTCGCCTGATGCCGCATGCGTACTTCATACGCACATGCCTTATGCCACGGCACTGACGACGCTCGACGGCTTTTGCCTCGAAATGTGCCATCAGAACAGCCTTCGCTTTTTCGATCGCATTGCATACGACCGTGATCAGTCGGAATACGGAGGACTTGCACTCAGCGAACAGGAAGGAGACCGGATTGCCGCCGCGTTGTCTTCCAAGCGTGTCCTGATGCTCGAGCACCACGGCGTGATAGTCACGGGCCCTTCGATTGCCGCGGCACTTGACGATCTCTACTACCTCGAACGAGCCGCCCAGGTCCAAATCCTCGCGATGTCGAGCGGGCGTCCGCTTAAGCGCGTGAGCGATGAACTGGCTCGTCGGACTTCTCGTGAATTCGCCCGTGATCGAGATGAATATGCACGACTTCATTTTCGCTCGCTCAAGCGGCTTCTGGAATCTGCAGAACCGCACTGGCGGGACTGACTATCCCACGTCAAGCGAAATCGGCCATCTCGTGCCCGCGCTCCTGACGCTGCAACCATGTCGACTACCCAATTTGCCCACGCCACGGAGGTTTCACATGAAGTACTGTCACAAACTCACCATCGCCACCCTGTTGCTCGGGGGAATCAGCCCCGCATTGATTTCTGCCGCGCATGCGGATCAGACTGTCAGGATCGGTGTCGCGGGCCCGTTGACGGGCGGCCAATCGAATTTCGGCAAGGACGATGAGCGAGGCGTGCGGCTGGCGATTGAAGAGCTGAATCGGACGCCGATCGTCGTCGACGGTCAATCCATCAAGTTCGAAATGCTGTCCGAGGACGATGCTGCAGATCCCAAAACGGGCGTCTCTGTCGCTCAGAAGCTCGTCGATTCGGGTGTGAAGGCGGTCATCGGCCACTACAACTCCGGCGTGACCATTCCCGCGTCCCGCATCTACAACAACGCGCGTGTTCCGATGATTACCGGCGCCGCTTCAAATCCGGCGATCACGCAGCAGAGCTTCCCGTATGTCTTCCGGCTTGCGGCCAATGACAACGTGATGGGCGCACGCATGGCCGAATATGCGGCAAAGGTATTGCATGCAAAACGCGTGGCGGTGATCGACGATCGCACGGCATACGGATCAGGCGTAGCTGACGTGTTTGCCGCGACGGAGAAGAAGAACGGTATCGACGTCGTCGCCAGGGAATATTCCAACGACAAGGCAACGGACTTCAACGCGATTCTGACGCACATCAAGGCTCAGCGCCCGGACGCGATCTTCTACGGCGGGTACTACGCGCAGGCAGCCGCCATCGGGCGACAGTCCAAGCAGTTGGGTCTTGCGGTTCCGGTGCTAGGCGGGGACGGGATCTGCTCGGTCGATATGCCGAAGCTGGCTGCCGGAACGCTGAATGGGCGGGGGTATTGCGCCGAAGGCGGCGCACCGCTCGCGACGTTGCCCGGTGGTCCGGAATTCGCGGCGCGGTATGAAAAGCAATTCGGTGTGAAGAACGATGTTTACTCGCCGGCATTCTATTCGGCCACGATGGTGGTCGCGCAGGCGATGAAGGCGGCGAATTCGACGGACCCCGAAAAGTTCGTTCCGATGCTCAAGCAAATCCAGTTCTCGACGCTGGTCGGAAAGGTCGCGTTCGACAAGAACGGTGAATGGATTGATGCGCCGGTGACCGTGTACAAAGTGTCGGGCGATAACCTCAGTCCGACGCAGTGATACTTCGAGCGAGAACGACGAGTAATCGGCGTTCTCGCATGCCGATCCAATAGTAATCAACTCTTGGGAGTGACATGGACATTTTTGTCCAACAAATTCTGAACGGGCTGGTGCTCGGCAGTGTCTACGCCATCATCGCGTTGGGCTACACGATGGTGTACGGCATTCTCGGCATCATCAACTTCGCGCACGGCGACGTGCTGATGATCGGCGCGATGGTCGCGCTGTCGGCCATCACCGTGCTGCAGAACCATTTTCCCGGACTCGGCAACGTCGCGACGCTGACGATCGGCCTGGGCATCGCCGCGGTCGTCTGCGCGTTCGTCGGCTTCACGATCGAGCGCGTCGCGTACCGGCCGCTGCGCCGCGCGCCGCGCCTCGCGCCGCTGATCACCGCGATCGGCGTGTCGATCCTGCTGCAGACGGCGGCGATGATCATCTGGTCGCGCAACCCGCTGCCGTTCCCGCAATTGCTGCCGACCGATCCGATCAACGTGATCAAGGCCACCGACACGACGCCGGGCGCCGTGATCTCCGTGACTGAAATCGTGATCATCGCGGTCGCGTTCATCGTGATGGGCGGCCTGCTGCTGCTCGTGCACAAGACCAAGCTCGGCCGCGCGATGCGCGCGATCGCCGAAAGCCCGAATACGGCTAGCCTGATGGGCGTGAACCCGAACTTCGTGATCTCCGCGACGTTCATGATCGGCTCCGCGCTCGCCGCGCTGGCCGGCGTGATGATCGCCTCCGAATACGGCAACGTGCACTTCTACATGGGCTTCATCCCCGGCATGAAGGCGTTCACCGCCGCGGTGCTCGGCGGGATCGGCAACCTCGGCGGCGCGATGGTCGGCGGCGTGCTGCTCGGCCTGATCGAGCAGCTCGGGGCCGGCTACATCGGCAACCTCACGGGCGGCGTATTCGGCAGCAACTACCAGGACGTGTTCGCCTTCGTCGTGCTGATCATCGTGCTGGTGTTCCGTCCGTCGGGCCTGCTGGGCGAACGGGTCGCGGATCGCGCGTAACGGAAGGGAGCAAACAACATGACATCCATTCAACCGATCGAATCCTCGACGTCGCTCGTCGAAGAGCGCAACACCGCCAAGACCATCGTCATCGGCCTGCTGACCGCCGTCCTCGTGATCGCGGCGCCGATCGTGATCGGCTCGGCCGGCGGCAACTACTGGGTCCGCGTGCTCGACTTCGCGATGCTGTACGTGATGCTCGCGCTGGGCCTGAACGTGGTGGTCGGCTTCGCCGGCCTGCTCGACCTCGGCTACATCGCGTTCTACGCGGTGGGCGCATACACGGCGGCATTGCTGAGCTCGCCGCACCTGACCTCGCAGTTCGAGTGGATCGCGGCGCTCGCGCCGAACGGCCTGCACGTGCCGTTCCTGATCATCGTGCCGATCGCGATGGCGCTGGCGGCGACCTTCGGGATCCTGCTCGGCGCGCCGACGCTGCTGTTGAAGCCCTTAAAAACTGCTAATCGTGTCCATAGATTACGCTAATGTAAGACACGGCCACGGCCCCGCGAGATAAGGCATTGCTGCCGTCTCGCGCGTCTTTTCATGCGTTGCGTTTTGGCAACGCGCGCACGATCCGATGTCCGTTTATTTTGCTAACGCGTTCTACCTGTCCTTTAATTCCGCTAACGCGTCTGACGAGGCTCGATTAGGAGCGGCAATGACGGTTTCCGAGGAAGCAGTTAGCAGAGCGGAAAAAGTAGCAGATGTCCTCCGGCCATTGGGGCGAGGACCGCTTTCGAAGAAGCGCGCGGTTTTGGCTGCCAATCTGCTCGGCGTCCACTGGACTACTGTTTATCGTCTGCGGCGGAAATTTCTGGCAAACCCGGTAGCGAGCGCGGTCATCCCGAAACGACGAGGCCCATCTGAGAGCAGCCATCGATTGGGAGGGGCCGTTGATGCAGTGATTGACGAAGTAGTGCACGTCTGGCTGCCCACTCAACGACATTTGGCGCATCCTGCAACCGATCTCGTACTGGAGGTTCGACGCAGATGTGAGCTTGCCGGACTGCAACCACCAGGCCGAACCACCATAGGCCGGCGGTGGGCTCAGCATCGCGAGGCGGACGCCCTGCAGCGCGCGGCCCTTCCCAGCGCGCTGGCAGCGCCAGGTTCACTTGTCGCAAAGTATCCTCTGGAAATCGTTCAGGTCGACCATACCCAGGCGGACGTCGTTTTGGTTAGCGAACACGACAGACAGGTGATTGGCCGCCCGTGGCTGACTATCGCTCTGGACGTTGCAACCAGGTGCGTGTTGAGTTTTTACGTTGGCATGGAGCGTCCGGGAGCGGCTACCGTTGGTTTGCTGCTGACCAGGGCGGCACTGCCCAAAGGCCCCTGGCTCGCGAAGATCGAGGCGGACGCAGAGTGGCCAATGCGTGGGATTCCGAGCGTTCTACATCTGGACAACGCTGCCGAGTTCAAGAGCAGGGCGCTTCGCCGTGGATGTCGGGAATACGGTATCCAACTGATGTATCGTCCAGTCGGGCGGCCTCATTTTGGCGGCCATATTGAACGCCTGAACCGCACCCTGATGGAGCGTGTCCGGGGCTTACCGGGGGCGACTGGATCGTCTCCCAAAGGACGGAAGGCGCGAGAGTCTGAAAAGACGGCCTCGTTGACGCTTCGAGAATTCGAGCAATGGCTCGCGATCGAGATCGCCAGACGCTACCACCACGTTCCGCATCGCGGGCTGCTTGGAGCGACGCCAGCTGACACGTGGCGGATGCTTGCCCTTAGCCTTGATTCGCGGCAGCTTCCCGCTTCCAGCGACGCTGAGCTCAGGTTCCTGATTCGGTTTTTGCCTGTAGTGCAGAGGAAAATCCAGGCTGACGGACTGACGCTCTTCCATGTTCGTTATTGGCATCCGATTTTCGTCGCCTGGCGCCAGACGCGGCGGGCGGTCACCGTTCGGTATCATCCGGAGGACCTCTCGCGGGTTTTTGTGACAGCAGGGAGCGGCAACTACCTCGAAGTCCGTTACGCAGACATGCGGCGGCCGGCAATTTCTCTTTTTGAACACCGGGCAGCGTTGCATTCCATTAGGTTGGAAGGACAACAAACTGTTTCTGAGTCGCTGATCTTCAGGACAATAGAAGAGCAACGGCATGTAATTTCCAGAGCCAAACAGACAACGGCCCGTGCACGTCGACGGTCACGCAAAAAGATCGTCCCATTGGAAGAGTTGCGCGACAGGATTGTCCCGTACAGGCATGACTTGAAGGAGCAGGAGGCTGAGGCGGTCGACTACGCGACGCCAGTTCAGGCCTTCGATGTGGAGCAATGGTGAGGTGAAACATGAAGGGTGGGGCACTTGCGCATCTGCTACCGGCTGCCAGACAGCAAGCCGAGTTAGGGAACGACGAACGAATCCTCGGACTTCTTCGAGACCGCTGGATCGACTATCCCCGCGCGACGCAAGCCCTGCAGCAACTTGAGCGCCTCTTTGAGACGCCCCGCCGAGAACGTATGCCGTGCCTGCTGTTGCACGGTGATTCAAATATTGGCAAGACGAAAATAACGGCCAAATTTCGCCGCGCACATCCAAGCGAGTTTGACGAGAAAAGCGGGGTCGAACGTTGTCCGGTCGTCGCGATGCAGATGCCACCGACCCCTGATCAGCATCGATTCTATTCAGGCTTACTGGTCGAGCTAGGTGCTCCGCACAATGCCGCTTCCGGCTTGGCAGCCCTTGAACGTTTAGCACGCGAGATTCTCAGGCGGATGTCACCGCGCATGCTGGTCGTTGATGAGGTGCATCACCTACTTGCGGGCTCTTATCGCGAGCAGCGCGCGTCGCTGAACCTGCTGAAATTTCTGGCTAACGACCTTCAGATCAGCATGGTTCTGGTCGGCACCCGCGACGCGGTGCTGGCGCTTCAAACCGATACCCAGATGATTAGTCGGTATGTGCCGTTCGAAATACCACGGTGGCGGGAGAGCGATGGTCTACGGCGGCTTCTCGCGGCCTTCGAACGCGTGCTGCCACTGCGCAAGCCATCGGATCTCGCACGACGCGAGATCGTTCAGTTTGTTCTGAGCGCGAGCGGCGGACTTACCGGTGAGATATCCACGTTGCTGAACAATGCCGCCGAGCTATCAATTCGCAGCGGCGACGAATTTATCGGCATTACGCATCTCGAGCATGTCTGCCGAGTCGAGCAGTAACGTCGTTCCATGGCCGATTGCCCCCAGGCCCTTCTACGAGGAGGCCTTTGGTGGCTGGTTAGGCCGTGTCGCGACGCGATATCAGGTGAGCGTTGCGATGCTGTGGCAGATGAGCTCGAGCGAGCCGCTGCCCTCGCTTGGGACTGCTGGATGGATTCTTTTTCCTCCGATTTCTCAGCCAGCGCTTCAACGATTCTCAACGCTCGCACGCCTTGATGAAGACAGATTGAGGCACATCCAGACGCCATCGGACTGGCTCTTCAACTGGCGCTGCGTGCCGTACTGCTTCAGATGCCTCGTGCTGAACGACGCGGACGTTTCAGTGCCTCGCTGGAAACGTGAGTGGCTCGATCCGACAGCCGAATTCTGTAGCGTGCATCACACGGTTTTGGAAACAGTCCCCGCCTCTGTATTTCGGCTGTCGGGTCACTTTGCTGCCGCGCTGCGCGCGATCAGCCGTTATCGCGAGAAACGAGTGTTCAAGGACCGCAGATGGCTGCGTTAGCAGAATTAACGGACACGATTAGCGTTGCCGCGGACGCCATTAGCACAAACTTCGAACTTCAACAACAACCGAGGTGCGTACAGACGCCAACCACGACCAGAATGTTCCGATGTTCGGCTCGCGAGCGAAAGGTGTTTTGGCAATAGAGCGGCAATGGCATTGAGAAGGCGTGGCGCGAGTCAGGATCAGCGACGAGCGGAGTCGCCTTGATGACGCTTTCAAGCATGGCCGGCGAGCGGTCGACGATGAACACCGGCTTCCCGCGCCATGCAACGGTCAACATTGCGCCTTCGGTCAAGCGACCGATGTCGACCTTGACCGGTGCGCCAGCGGCCAGCGCATTGGCGGGTGGTGTCAGGGAATCAACGAAAGGGATGGCGGCCGCGATGCCGCCGATGCCGCTCGCGACGGATGTCGCGATCAGCCAACGGCGACGCTTGATGTCGGGCCCCACCGGCTCGGTCGGATTCTCGTCCATGTCGACTCCTTCGATGCAGCCGTCTTTCGTGCTTTCCGGGTCGCTGCCATGCCCGACACCCTGGTCGAGCGGATGGGGCCGGCTCCCGGAGGTCGAGCTACATTGTCCAGACGAACACCGAGTGGGCATGCGACGACTCGCGTACGTCGACGCTTCGCCGCATGGCCTGCCCGTTATAGGTGGCCGACACGGTATAGCGCCCGTCGGGCATCGAGACGAGCAGGAATGGCCCGGTGGTTCGCGTCGAGAGCACGGTCTTGCCATGTGCATCGACGATCTTGACCGGGACATCGGCCAAATAGTCGTTCCCGCTGCTCGTATGCCCCGCAAACACGAGCACGAGCGGATACTTGCCCATCTGCTGTTTGATTGCGGCCGATTGATCACTACCGATGCCGCCGGATAGATAGGTCACGTTGCCAGCGTGTTCGGGCTGCGGCAGTGATGCCTGCTCGGCGGAAAACGCGTCATGGGCGAACACGGCAATCGTCACGGCGACGACGCCGAGCGCTGTTCTGGACGAGTACTTCATGACTGACTCCTTGAATGTGCGCCATACCGAGCTGCTGGCAGCGAAACGTGCTCAACCTGTGTCCGTGGCGGGGTCGTTCGGCCGCATCGGCCGGAACGCCTTGGCAAGCGGAGCCGTCACCTTCTTCGCCGAGACTCCGAGTTGTCCATGCACGGCCTTGCCATGCAACTTCAACTGGCGTTCGACCTTCATGGCCTTGTCGATCGGTATCGCAAAGGCGAGACCCTGATACACGTTGCCGTCGTCCGGAGGTGGCATTTCGATACCGACGACTTCACCCTTGAGGTTCAGGAGCGGACTACCGCCGTCCCCGGAGTGTTCCGTAAGATCGGTCTGGATCAACGGAACGTACGATTGATCGGGAAGCAGACGGGAGAGGTTGCTGACGACACCTTTGACGATCGAGGTTCCCAGCCCGTAGGGCGAACCGATCGAGGCGACCCATTCGCCGGCCTTGAGCATCGCAGGTGATCCGATCCGGGCGACAGGCAGACCCGTCGCATGAATATGAAGCAGCGCGACACCGCTCGCCGGATCGCTGCCGATCAACCGTGCGTGGTACGTTTGCCCGTCGGCGAGGGTAACGGCGATCCTCGATGCGCCCGCAACGTCGCCGGCATCGGTGAGGATGTCGCCGTCCGGCGAGATGATGAAGCCGCTGGCGTGCCGCCGTGCCAGGGCACCGCGATCGGCGCCGGGTGGGGGTGAAAATTCCTCGAAGAAGCCGAGGAACGGCGCGTTCGCGCTGCCTGCCGGGGGCCACAGTTGCCGCACACTCGGTATTGTGTCGATCCTGGACACCTTGACGGTCACGACGGCGGGGCCGTCGATTCGCGCCATGTACTCGAAGTCGGACACGATTCCCGGGTAGGCCGTGAAACCCCGGCTTGCGGACAGAACAGCCTGCGGAGCGCGTGGCGCCGTTGCAGGCGACAGCGATTCCTTCCCCATGCAACTCGCGGACACGGCTGCAATGGCCAGACTGGTAAGCGCGATACGCTTGAACCCGATGCTTGCCATGACTACGCTCCCATCGCGCCGTGCCGAACGCACTGCGTATAGCCGCCCACACGGCTATTTCATGACACGACCATTCCACCGTAGGTCACCAGAATTAAATTTTGCTTAAAAAGCCGGAATCAGCGTGTCCGTTCAAAAAGCGTGCGTTGCGGCTTCTCGAGCGGCAAGGTCGTCATGGCCGGGCACGCGAGAGTGCGCGCCTACGCAAGTCAATGAACGGAGGAATGATCGGCAAGACGATCAGTTTCGAACGCAGAAAAGTCGAGACGCTGCGCAGCCATCCCCATTGAACGGCGCATTCGGAAAGGGCGAACATCCGGCCCGCCTTCTCCGTGATGCCGAAGGTGCCTGCAAAGCGCAACATGCGCCATCCCGCTCCGGGCAGCATGGTATTCCTGTCACACTGTGACCTTTCTATTTCGGCGCGCGGCAGCACACCGTTCGGCCGGCCATCGGATCGATTGACATGACGTTCTTCCACGCGCTGACTGCATTGATCGTCCTGGCGGCATTGGGCAGCTACGTCAATCATCGCGTTTTCCATTTGCCGCCGACGATTGGGGTGATGACGATCGCACTGGTGGCAACCGTCCTGCTCGTCATATTGGGCGAATTCGGCGCAATCGACGTGACGCGCTTCACGCGGCTGATTCCGGAGATCGACTTCAGCGAACTCCTGTTTCACGGCTTCCTGCCGTTTCTTCTGTTTGCCGGCGCGTTGCATGTCGATCTTCACGATCTCCGCCAGGTGAAGTGGACAGTCGGCGTGCTCTCGACCGTCGGCACACTCATCTCCACCGTGTTCGTCGGTACCGCGTTCTGGTATGCGTCATGGTGGCTGGGCGTACGGATCGGCTTCATCTATGCGTTGCTGTTCGGCGCGCTCATCTCGCCTACCGACCCGATTGCTGTGATGAGCATCATCAAGAAGGCGGGTGCTCCAAGGGAATTGGAAACCCGAATTACCGGGGAAAGCCTATTTAACGACGGGGTGGGTGCGATCGTTTTCCTGACGCTTCTGAGTATCACAACTGCGGCTCGCGAACCCGGTGTCTTCGACGTCACCTTGCTGTTTATCCAACAGGCGGTCGGCGGCGCATTGGCAGGATGGCTGGCTGGGTGGATCGTATCCCGTCTGGTCGCAAGTATCGACAATCATCACGTCGAGATCCTGCTATCGATCGCGCTCTGCATGGGATCCTACGCGTTGGCGGAACTTGGCCGTCATCGGGACCGATCGCGGTGGTCGTGGCCGGGCTGTTCGCCGGCAACCACGGGACGATGAAGACCGTTTCCGGCCAGACGGGGGAGTATCTGAGCATGTTCTGGGAGATCGTCGACGAGATGATGAACAGCGTGCTCTTTCTGCTGATTGGTCTTGAAGTCCTCTCGATCCATCAGAGCCGGACGTATCTGATAGCCGGGATAGTCGCAGTCGGCTGTGTGCTGGCGGGACGTACGGTCAGCGTGGCCATTCCGCTCGGGGTGATCGGTCTGCGGATCCGGTTTCCGAAAGGCACGACCAGGCTGCTGATCTGGGGAGGCTTGCGCGGTGCCATCTCGCTCGCGCTCGCGCTTTTGCTTCCCCATGGGCCCCAGCGGGAACTGATCGTGACCGTAACCTATGTCGTCGTCGTCTTTTCCGTACTGACTCAGGGCACCACGTTCGGATGGCTGTTGCGGAAGTTGACATCGCCGCCCGAACCGACCATTACGGCACCGTAGCGATTCATGAAGCGAGCGTCCCCTCGACGGTCGACAATTCAACGATTTCGGCAGTGATCTGCTCCTGCCTCAAGCGGTGATAGTCCCGGTTCAGCCGCTGTGCGGTGTCGTCGATATTGCGTTTCGCCGCGATCATCGCGCGCATTCGCGCTTCGTTCTCCGCGGCGAACGACAGAATGATGGCCTCGCATACCTGGGTGTAGACGTATTCTTCGGCCAGTCTTTCCTGCAGTTGTTGTATCGGGAGCGTGACGACTGGCGGGAAGGGCCGTCTGGCCGGCTCGAACCGCCGGAAATCGAACGGCAGCAGCGAAGTCGACTGTACAGCCGATTCGCCAGCCGCTTGCGGCGCTCCGTGGACGAGCGTGACGTGCGAGGCGTTACCGTGACGCAGGCAGCCGTAAAGCGCATCGATGATCCTGGCTGCGAGATCGGACACCATATCGGCGTGACCGATCATTTCCGACGACCAGGTGACCGGCAGATTGAGCGCGTCGGCAGCGGCTCTTGCGCGATCCCCTACGACGAAGTACTCGACGGCAACATTCGCAGGCGCACAAATCGACTGGAACACGCGTTGGTTGTAACTGCCCACGAAGCCGTGCTCCGCGCCGATGACGATAAAGACGTGAGTGTCGGCCGAAACGGGCGGCTCTCGGCCCTCTGATGGGCATTGGGCGGCAATGCCCATTGCGTCCGCGATCGCAAGGCCGATCAGGTCGGCGCAAGCCCGGATGCCGGGCAGGCGAGAGAGCGCTTCTCGCGTCCGTGTCGCTGCGATACCGCGCATTGCATTTACCACGGAGTCCAGTTCGCGGACCGTACCTAATCGATTCTGGACTTCGTCAAGCCGATTGCTCATCGACCGCTCCTGAATTCCGCGGACTGCGAAATGAGGTCTCGGACAATGCGAACAAGCGCCGACCGGTCGTCGGACGACACATTTCCGCCGGCAACGAGGATTGGGCCCAATCGTGTCGCGATGCCGGTCGAATCGAGACGGGCGGGAAGTGCGACTCGCACGGCAGCGATTGTCGACGGTGTACACGCATCGAATACACCGTCGGCCAGCGCAAACAGCAACGCGATCTCGCCAACCGGGCGTAGCGGCGTAAATCGCGGCTGCGCAATCAATGTCCGAATACGCTCTCCACGAGCGATTTGCGCCTTGATCCTCGTGTCGCCGAGACCGCCGAAGCGCGTGAACATCTCGAGCTCGAGAAACTGTGCATAGTCGAGCCGCAACCTTCCCGAGGCGGCTCTCAATGCCGGCAGTTGTGCCTTGCCGCCAACCCGGCTGATGCTGAGTCCGACATCGATCGCGGGGCGCTGGTTGGCCGCGAACAAGTGTGCATCCAGCACGATCTGGCCGTCGGTAATCGAGATCAGATTGGTCGGAATGTATGCCGCCAGGTTTCCGGCGTCGGTTTCCGCAATGGGGAGCGCGGTCAACGAGCCGCCGCCGCGTTCCGCGGATAGCTTGGCGGCACGCTCCAGCAGACGGGCGTGCAGATAGAAGATGTCGCCCGGATACGCCTCGCGCCCCGGCGGATCTCGTGCAAGCAATGCCAGTTCCCGATGGGTGGCGGCATGCTTGGTCAGGTCGTCGATGACGACGAGCGCATGCTCGCCCCGATCCCTGAAGTACTCCGCGATGCTGAACGCGGCAAATGGGGCAATCCATTGCAGGCCGGGCGGATCTGCCGCCGAAGCGACGACGAAGATGCAGCGTTCCGGTGCACCGTGCAGCCGAACCGCATCGATCACGCGCTCGACCGCGGTGGCCCGCTGACCGATCGCCACGTAGACGCAGATCATGTCGGAATGTTTCTGGTTGACGATCGCGTCGACCGCGATGGACGTCTTGCCCGTTGCGCGATCGCCGATGATCAGTTCGCGCTGCCCGCGGCCGATCGCGAAAAGCGCGTCGATCAGGAGAATGCCCGTTTCGACCGGTTGAGAGACCGGTGCGCGTTCGATGATCGACGGTGCGGCGCGTTCGATCGGGAGGGATAGCGTGCATTTCGGCGGCTGTCCGCGATCGAGCGGCCTCCCGAGTGGGTCGACGACGCGTCCGAGCAGGTCCGGACCTACCGGAACCTCAACCACGCAGCCGGTGCCGGATACGCGCGTGCCGGCGGCAATGCCGCTGCTGTCGTCGAGCAGCACGCAACTTAGCGTGTCGACGTCCAGCTTGAGCGCGAAGCCGTACTGTCCGTCCTCGAGCTGCAACAGCTCGTTCAGGCGAACATGCGGGAGGCCGCTCACCTGTGCGATGCCGTCAGCGATATGCTCCACGCGCCCAACCGATTCCGCCTGCGGCGCAAGATTCAGCGACGCCAGCACGGCTCTGCCGTCCGTCAGCCATGCGTCGTCGGAGTCGTTATGCATGTCGTTCGTCGCCACGGGAGATGAGTCCGCTTCTCAGGGATTCCAGGCTATGTCGAAAACTGTTTCGCACGATCAGGTGAGGTGCGACGAGCTCGAGTCCCGCGATCAGGGTGGGATCGACTTCGGTTCGAATGGAGAGGGCGTGGCCCGATGCTGTCGCGAGCATCGAACGGCAATGAGCCAGTTCGTCGTCGTTCAACGTGCGCGGGGCTATCAAGCGCAACGTTTCGCCTTCGCGGCCGAGGCAAGCGCGGTCCTCCGCGGGCAGGGCACGGACTGCGTCCGCGAGCGGCGCAATGAATCCTTCTACCAGCGTGCTCGACGGGAGCGTCGCGAGCAACCGCGCCGCGATGTCGACGGCAAACTGGCCGGCCCGCTCGGCATTGGCACGCAGCGCATCGTCCTTCATTGCCGCGGCTTCAGCCTCAGCCGTCTTTCTGAGCGTATCGGCCTCGGCGTGCGCATCGGCGAGCAGGGTCGCCTTGAGGCGCTCTGCCTCCGACGCCACCGCACTCAATCGATCAAGACGCTCTGCATCCTGCGCGGCGCTTTCCCTTGAGGCCTTGTCGCGATCCTGCCGCGCTGCATCGCGGGCAGCCGACGCCTCTTGCAGGAGGTGTGCGGCGGCCTGCTGACGATCCGCCATGATCTTGGCGACCGGCTTGAACAGCAAGCGCGACAGCAGCCAGATCAGGACGAGGACGTTGATCGTCTGGAAGCCGAGTGTCCACCAGTCGATTCGCATGGCTAACGCCTACTTGATAAACGGATTGGCGAACAGAACGAGCAGGGCGACCACGAGACAGTAGATCGCCATGGTTTCGATCATGGCCAGACCGACAAACAACGTCCGCGAAATCGTGCCTGCCGATTCCGGCTGACGCGCCAGCGCGTCCATCGCGGCCGCGACGGCGCGACCTTCGGCCAGCGCCGGCCCAATCGCGCCGAATGAAACGGCAATGGCTGCCGCGACGATACTCACCAGTTGAATCCAGTTGTTCATGATGCTCCCTGCCGTGGATGCGGCGTGGCTGCGCTCTCGTCGCCGAGCGCGGCGCCAATGAATACCGCCGCGAGTACCGTGAAGATGTACGCCTGAACCGCACCTGTCAGCAGATCGAGCGCCATGAGCGGTATCGGCACCAGAAGGCCCGCGAGCGACAGCACGATACCGATCACGAATACGCCGCTCATGACGTTGCCGAACAGGCGCACGATCAACGAGAAGGTACGGGTTATCTGCTCGACCAGATTGAGCGGAATCATGATCCAGGTCGGTTGAGCGAACGAGGCGAGATAGCGAGCGAGCCCGCGTTCGTGGACGCCGTAGAACACCGTCGACGCGAACACGACGGCTGCGAGGGCCGCATCAGTTTCGAGATGGGCGGTAGGCGGCTCGACGCCGGGAATCAAGCCGGACCAGTTGGAAGTCAGGATGAACAGGAACAACGTTCCAAGCAAGGCGCGGCAACGTGCGGGGTCGATTTGCATCGTGTCTTGCAACTGGCTGTCGAGCGTGGAGACGAACAGTTCCACCGCCGTCTGGAGTTTGCCCGGGGTCAACGACAGTCGCCTGCGCATCGCGGCCGCGGTGACGGCGACGAGCACCATCAGGGCCCAGGTGGTTGCGACCGGCGTCGACACGGGAATCGCCCCGATGCGAAACAGCGGTTCGGTCAAGAGCGGTGAATGCGTCATGACGAACCTCCCGGCAAGCGGATCATCGCGCGGCGAGCGAGCATGATGCCGGCGAGGCCGCCCAGCAACGCAACGTATCCAATATGCGCCAGACCGAACAGCACCAGGGCGAGCGTGCCGAAACGAATGAGATGCACGATGATGGCGACGCTGATTGCATCCCTGACGTACCAGCGCACATTAGCGAATAGCGACGCAAAATAGGCGAGCCCGACGACGCCACCGGTCACACCACCGGCAACCATCTGCAGGGGAATCGACAATAAATGGACTGGCATCATGTTTCAGCTCCCTGGGCCTTGGCGATGCATCCAGCGCCACGCGGACCACAAACCGAATGCAGCGCCCAGCATCAGTAACGGCGCTGAGAAGAACACGCCGGTATGAAAATGTCGGTCGAGCCAATGTCCCGCCCAGAGTGCCAGTAAGGCCGGAATCACGATCATCCAGCCAAGCATGCCGATCTGCCCCAGTCTGGAGCCCAGTGTCGGCTCCGGTACATCGCGCGCCTGCCGGTCTCGCCGGACGGCGCGTTGCGTGGTTTGCTCGAGTACCCCCGCAACGGGCTTGGGCGCTTTCACGTCCCGGTCGCGCGGGCCAGGAGCGGGTTTTCGTGAGTTACTGGCCATGACCGTCGCCTTCATTCGTGCCATCCGCATGTCCGGCCGCAGCCGGGGCGCCGGGGCGCAAGTACTTCAGTACCTGCCGGATCGCCTGGGCATTGAGGCGCGTTTGCTCGACCCGCACGCGGCGGGCCGCATCGATTCGAGATTCGCGGGCTTCCCGGACGCGGGTTTCGAGCGTCTCAAGCGCGTCCCCGAGTTCGCCGTCACGACACGCGATATTGATGTCTTTTCCGTTGACGACCCGCAACACGCCACCGCTTACGGCGCAGAACCGGCGCGTGCCATCCGCGGTGCGCCAACGCATGACGCAGGGCGACAGCACGGTGAGAAAATCCGCGTGGCCGGGCAGAACACCGAAGCTGCCGGTCGCATCCTCCGCACGGAAAGCAACGACATCGGGTGCGTCGACCAGCATCCCGGCAGGCGTCGCGATGGTCATGTGAAGCGCCGTGCTCATGACGTTTCCCGCTCCCGCTCGCGTGCTTCGTCCAGCGTCCCGACCATGTACAGCGATTGTTCCCGCCACGCGTCGCATTCGCCGTCCAGAATCGCGCGGCATCCTGCAATCGTGTCGTCAACCGCGACGGAACGGCCGGGCACACCCGTGAACGCTTCGGTGACGGCGAACGGCTGGGTCAGAAACCGCTGCAGACGGCGGGCCCGGCCGACGATCCTGCGGTCATCCGCTCCGAGTTCCTCGATCCCGAGCAGCGAGATGACATCCTGCAGTTCGCGGTAGTGCTCGATCGTGCGCCGAACGTCGGTTGCGACCTGAACGTGTTCGGCACCAACCACCAGCGGATCGAGCAGGATCGACGACGAGGTGATCGGATCGATCGCCGGATACATCCCTTCGGCGGCCATCGCGCGGGACAGAACGACCATGCTGTCGACGTGCGCGGCGATGGTCGTGACGGCTGGGTCCGTGAAATCGTCCGCCGGAACGTAGACCGCCTCGATCGCCGTGATCGAGACGCCGCCGACGGATACGATGCGCTCCTGCAACGCAGCCACTTCGGTCGCGAGCGTCGGTTGATAGCCGACGCGTGACGGGAGTCTGCCGAGCAAGCCCGACACCTCGGCGCCGGCCTGGACGAAGCGGAATACGTTGTCCATCAGGAGCAGCACGTTCTGGTGCTGCTCGTCGCGAAAGTACTCGGCCACAGTCAGGGCGGTCAGCGGAACGCGCCAGCGCGCGCCCGGGGGCTCGTTCATCTGACCATACACGAGCACGGTCTTCGGCAGCACACCGGAATGCTGCATGTCCACCAGCAGTTCGTGGCCTTCTCGCGAGCGCTCCCCGACGCCGGCAAACACCGAGATTCCCTTGTATCGCTCGACCATCGCATGAATCAACTCCATGACGAGGACGGTTTTGCCCACGCCGGCACCGCCGAACATCGCCGCCTTGCCGCCCCGCGCGAGCGGGGCAAGGAGATCGACGACCTTGATGCCGGTCGCGAAGATGCCCGTTGCGCTGTCCTGTGAGGACAATGCAGGCGGCGTTTGATGGATGGGGCGGCGCTGAACATCGACCGGAAGCGGCTCGCCCCGATCGCCCGGCGTGCCCATCACGTCGATCAGGCGACCGAGTACGGCATTGCCGACCGGAACCGCGATCGGTTGACATGACGCTTGCGCCGACGCGCCTCTGGGCAATCCGCTGGTCGACTGCATCGCCAGTGCCCGCACGGTCCTCTCATCGAGGTGGGCTTGTACTTCCGCAACGATCGAACTGCCGCCATCGACTTCGATCGAGATCGCGGTATCCACCGGGGGCAGTGTCCCTGCCGGGAACGCGAGATCGACGACAGCGCCGCGCACCGCGACGACGCATCCGGGAAGCTGCGGGCTGGAGACATTAGCGATCGTGGCAGTATTCATCGGTTTTCGTCGCTGTTTGGGGGCACCCGTGCACCGGTCATCGCCGTACGAGTCCGCGTCACTGGCAAAAGCCACGAGCCAATATTTACTGCGATGCATCCTGTCGACGATTGATCGTGATCAAGGGGCCTGTCGCTGAGCTGGCTGAGAGGTGGAAGTGGGGATGGGGTCGTTCACGCCAAAACTCCGCCGATACCCGGCAATGTGTACTGTGCAAGCCAGATTGATGCACATCAACGAGCCGGTGCGCTCGTCACCTAATCTCGATATCGGAAACGCAGCCAGGCGCCGGCTATTGGCGCATGACTGAAACAAGTGCGAGGAGGCCGACAATGCACGCCATTGACGTCATGACACCCTCGGTCGTTTCCGTGAAACCGGATATGACCGTTCAACAAACGGCGGCGCTTCTCGTCGAGAATGGAATCAGTGGTGCGCCCGTGATCGATGGGATGCCTTTAAGCCTGATAAGGCCTTGCCTTGCGTCCCTCAAAAAAATGTCATATAAAACATGGGGTTAATGTCTCGCGGTGGGCCCGAGTGTGGTTGTCGACGTCGGATACGACCGTTCGGCCCAGAGCTCTGTCAGGTGTAATCGTCCTTCGCGTTGAGGCGCAGGCCGTGGCGCAAAGTTGCATTTGCCATGTTGACGGCGGAGTGCACGGGATGCAGAGATTCGCGAAGTATGACTCCAGTCATAGTGCACGGATGATCACAGCGCTAGACTTCGGCTGCATCCAAGAGGGGAGACACTTATGGCACGCACCGCTTCGCTTCTGGTCGCCACTTCACTTGCTGCCGGGTTCCTCGTTTCATCTGCCGCTGCCGACACTGCCGCGCGCCAGAAGACGGTCGCGCAACGGGGTGCCGACGTCATGCCGTTTTCGCTGGCGGCCACTATCCATATCTTCACCAAGACCGCAGATGGCGGCATTCAGCAGGTTGTGACCAAGCAAGACGATCCCCAGCAGACCGGGTTGATTCGCCAGCATCTGGCGATGCTCGCGCGGCAGTTCGCCGCCGGCGACTTCGCGGGACCGGAGCAGATCCACGGCAAGGCCATGCCGGGCCTCGAGGTACTCCGCGCAGCGAAGCCGGGCGAGCTGGCAATCACCTATCGCGATCTGCCCAACGGCGGCGAAATCGCCTATCGAACCGATCACCCCCGCCTGGTCACCGCGCTGCACCAGTGGTTTAGTGCACAATTGTCCGACCATGGCCACGACGCAATGGCGGGGAATGGCGCGGACACGAGATCTCACCATGCCCCCGGCACCACACCCGAATAACGGGTCCGCGGTCACGAAGCCCGCGGTGGACATGCCTGAACGGGCTATCGATGCCCACGTTGCAGGCCTGCCACCCTCCTGGCCCGAGGCATTGCGTCTGGCCGCACAGCTGCGCCGATTCGACGCCAACACCACCGTATTTCGTCGCGGGCAGCCGGTGCAGGCCGTCTACCAAGTTCAGGCGGGCCGTGTATTGTTGCGGCGTGACGAAGCCCGCGGCGGGTCGATCACACTGCAGACCGCGGGACCTGGTGATTTTGTGGCGGAAGCGAGTCTCTTTAGCGCGCGATACCACTGCGACGGCGTTTGCCCGGTCGCCAGTAAATTGCTAGTTCTGCCGGCCAAAGCGGTGCTAGCGTCTTTGCGGCTCGATTCGACCTTTGCGATCGACTGGATCCGGCTCCTGTCCCAGGCGTTGATGCAATCCCGTGCACGCGCCGAGCGCCTCACGCTGAGATCACCGCGCGAGCGCATCCCGCATTGCCTGCGACTCGAAGGCGACGCCCGTGGCGTATTTACGGTACCGGGGTCGCTAATTCAGTGGTCACGCGCGCTTGGGATTGCACACGAAACCCTGTATCGCGTCTTGGCCGAACTTGAGCGGGAGGGATTCGTCGCGCGTGACGGGGCCCGGGTTGTCCTGACCAGAAATCCGCCGACGTGACCGGATCGGTGGCCGTGGCGATTGCCGACCGTTGACCTGCGTCAACGGGGCTTCCCGGTATTCGCGATTGACTGACATCAACGTCGATGCGATGAACGCCTCCAAATTCTTGCCGCAGGCGACTGTCGCGCGTCGCGAAGACAGCTAGACAGAAGTGTGTTTCGTCATCAGCCAGTGAGGCTTGCCATGCATGAAAGAGTCCTCATTTCCGCCACCGACTTGGCGGAACTCATGAAAATGACGCCGGCGGTGCTCATCGACACGAGAGACGCCGCCAATTACGCGGAAGCCCACTTGCCCGGTGCAGTCAACATCCACGAGATATTCACATATCTGGCGATGTCGACGCCGCAAGGCATAGCGGCGTTGCGCGAGACCTTCACCGACACCTTCGGCAAGGTCGGGTTGTCCGGGCGCGAAACAGCAGTCGTCTATGAGCAGTCTATGACAACGGGCTTTGGACAGTCCTGCCGGGGGTACGTGTTGCTCCGCTATCTCGGTTATCCGAAAGACAAGATCAAGGTGCTCCACGGCGGGTTCAGTGCCTGGCGCGCAACCGGGCTACCGAGCACGACCGACGTACCGGCGCCGACGCCCGTCAGGTTTCCCGTCGGAGCGGAGGGCGCCAGCATTCTGGTGGATCTGAACGAGATGAAAGTCGCGGTCGCCGACCCACACGTGGTGAAACTCGATGTGCGGGACGTCGACGAATGGATTGGGGAAAGCTCATCTCCGTACGGTAAAGACTTTTGCCCGCGAAAAGGTCGCATTCCAGGCTCGGTGTGGCTCGAGTGGTACCGCATGCTGAAGCCGACACCCGCCGGCCAGATGTTCAAGTCTCCGGCAGAGATTCTGGCGGAATGCGCGACAGTCGGGATTCGGCTGGATACGCCGGTCGTCGTTTTCTGCTTCAAGGGCGCGCGGGCGTCCACAACGTTCGTTGCCCTCGAAGAAGCCGGCATCAAGAACGTGCGGCTATACCTCGGCTCCTGGAACGAATGGTCCCGTGACTTCTCACTTCCAATCGAAGAGGGGGTGCCCTACCAACGCCACACCGCTGCGGCAAGTTGATCCGCCCCCGGTTGTGGCTCGTTTTGTGTGGACACAAATGACCGTCATTGAAGCGCTCTGGCCAAACTGGCAGTAATGCCTGTTTACCAGGGACGCGAAAACCGCATGCCACATATCAGCGTGGGCTCCTCCGCGGTCCACCCTGGGTAGCGCGGTATTGAAGCGCGGTATTGAAGGTGCCTCGTCCATGGAAGAGACCGTGACGCTGGAAACGACTGCCGGACTGTCGACTGCCGAAGCGCGCGAGCGCGCGAAAAAATTCGGACCGAACACAATCCGCGAACAGGCGGCGCCATACTGGCGTGTGCTGTTGCCGGATGCGCCGAATTGCGCGATTACTGTCCAGCAGCGCCGCTCGCGGGGCCGGTGGGCAAGCCATGCATATAGCCGGGCCCCATGCCCATCCCCATTCCTTGCCCGCGATGCATGCCGCGCATGGGGGGCGCGTCGGGGATCTTGATTCCGCGCGCTTTCGCACGCTTCTGCATCTCGGCATGATGTTCGGCGCGGATTTTCTCGCGCTCGGCATCCGACGCGGCGGCGAGCATCCGCGTACGGTATTCGGTCCGCTCGGCCGGCGTCATCAGCTGGCTGCCATAGATCATGCCTCCCGACTCGACAGCGGGGCCTGCAGCAGGCTGGCGAAGCTGGGCGTTGGCAAGGCCGGCCGTCATCGCAATCGCGACACCGAACAGGAACGAGACGGTGAACCTGTTTGCTTTGGACATGTTGGTCTCCAGGTCGTTTGTATAAGTCCAACGGTACGCAGAACGGGCGGTCGATCCTTTGTCGCAGATCAAGTCTTGCTGAGCGTCCATTAATACCATTGAAGACATGCCGGAGGTCACGTCGTTGTCAGACGCGCGGTGCACCGTTGCCTGTCGCAGAGTCGAAGCGTCGTGAGCCGTCCATATTCTCTCGCTTCGGAGTGGCCCAGCCATGTCGAACTCGCTGCGTTATCGTGAAAGAACCGCCGAAGTCACGGAGCAGATGCGCAAGCTTCGGCAGTCACAGCCAGAACTCTTGTCCGCCTTCGGCGCGTTGGGCGCGGCCGGTACCAAAGATGGCGCGCTGACGAAAAAAACACGTGAGCTCATCGCGCTGGGCATAGCGATCTCGTGTCGCTGCGACGACTGCATCGGGTTCCATATGCAATCGCTGATCAAGCTGAAGGCGACGCGCGAGGAGGTCGAGGAGGTTGCTGGTGTCGCCGTCTACATGGGGGGCGGCCCGTCGATGATGTATGCGGCACATGCGTTGGTGGCGTTCGACGAGCTTTCGACGTGAATGCCGGCGGCCGTCGCTACGGGAGTCGCACGCATTGGCCTTCGTGTCGGCTGCGACTAACCGGCTTTGCTCAACCCTGGAACATGACCAGAATCGTAATGTCAAAGCAATCCGACCTTGCTTCGGAAACCGTCTCGAAAGCGACGCCCGCAATAACGTCTGCTGTACTGGCTGGAGGCGATCGTGCGCTCGCATTGCGCCAAGAAGAAGAACTGTTCCACGCAGTGGGCGCGGATACGTGACGACGCAATGCATCACGCACGCGACGGGCTCACGAGCAGGACCGGCGTTTTCGTGATGTGCGCCACGCGCCCGGCCACGCTGCCGACGAGCCAGCCCGTCACACCTCGCCGCCCGTGAGTGCCCATGACGATCATATCCGCGTTCCATTCGATGGCGTCGTGCACGATCAGACGAGGAACGTCGGCGCCAGTCCGGTCCGTCTGAATCAATTGCGATCGTGTTTGCCCGGCCCGGTCGCCGAGCAGAGCCGTGGCCTTTTGCAATGCAAGATTGCCTTCGCTGATCAATGCGTTTTCCAGCGTCTCTACGGGGACGAAATCGCCCAGTGATACGGGGCGATCGAGCACGTATATCACACGAAATTCGGTGTCCGGTCGCGCGAACTTCAACCCCGTTCGCAGAGCGTTGAGTGCGATCGGACTTCCATCGATGGCAAACAGCATCCGCTGCGGCAGGTGTTCGGCAACCGACGCGAAGCCTTCCGGAACGATGAGCCTCGGGCAGCCGACGAGCTTGCCGAGCGGTCCGGAAACGGTTCCTTCGACCCATCCGAGCAGGCCATGATGCTGGCGCGCGCCGACGATCAGGAGATCGGCCTGCCAGGCTTGCGCGCTGTCGGCCAGCGCATGCACGACATCGCCGCCGTGGGTGGCCAGGTCGATGGCTTCCGCGTCGATGGCGAGGTCGTCACGCGCGATTGCGGATCTGGCGCGCGACAGCGCATCGGACGCATCCCTGAGCAACTCGTCGCGCGCCGATTCGAGGAATGTCTGGGTTTTCGATCCGAGCGGGATGAGCGTTCCCGGATTTTCCACAATGGTGACGATTTGCACCGTGGCATTCGCCGGAAGGAACGCTTTGGCGTACGCGAGTGCGTGAGCGGCCGCGGTGGAACCGTCGATGGCAATCAGCACCCGTTGTCGAGCGGGTGCTGCCCGGAAGAGGGAAGTGCTGGCGCTCATGTATGTCTCCCAATGGCACCCGGCGATCGTGCACATGGCACTTTCTCGCATGTCCGGCTTCTAGCGGTTTGACCTCCGTCAACCACGTTCGTTTTCGTGGAACCGTGGGGTGGGGCGTTATTGCATCGATTTTGGGTCGGACGCGATTTCAGGCGACATTCGTCTGACTTTAATTGCGTCACCCGTTGGCGTGCCGCACTCCGCTGCTCTCGCCGTTCAATCTTGATCGCAAGACGAAATTTCCTGTCGTGCGACGCGCGTCGGCAAAGGCAGAATGCGCGACAACACGTTTTCGGACTTGAAAAGCTTGTGTGCGAGCGCGCCGAGGACGTGCAAGCCGACCAGCGCGGCGAGCCCGTATGCCGCCAGCGCATGCAATTCTCCCAGCCAGTGCGACAGTTCTCGATTCCGTGGCACGAGGTCAGGCAGCGAGAAGAGCCCGAAGCAGTTGGCGGTGTGGCCAGCCGCATTTGTCTTCATCCACCCTAGCACGGGAATGGCAAGCATCAGCACATAAAGCAACCCGTGAACGCTGCGTTCCGCGAAACGGTTTAGCGTGCCGGCCGGGTTGATCGACGGCGGCAACTGGCGATGCATGCGTAGGCGATTAGCGAAACGGATTGCAACGAGGCCGAGAATGGCAATGCCGATCGACTTGTGCAGGCTGACGAGATCTTCATTGTCGTCCAGCAGCAGACCGACGATCAAATTGCCGATCAGCGCGACAGCCAGCAGCCAGTGCAGCAGGCTGATCGACAGCGGGTAGCGGGTGACTGTTTTCATGGCGGGAATACCTGTTTCGTGGCGAAAGCGTGTCCGGTCGACGTTATCCGAGCAGGTCGTGATAGTGCTTCTTCGTGCCGTTGATTCGTCGTAGCGCCTGCTTGGCGGCTGACAGATCGTTGGCCTCGATCGCACGGTCGACATCAGCCAGCTCGCCCTGCAGCGTGCGCATACCTTCGTCGTAGGTCGACTGGTCGTTGCGATAGCGCTGTCGGCTGGCTTGTTGCGCATCGCTTTCGAGCAGGGTCACATAGCCTTTCATTTCAGGGATCGTCCGGCTGTTCATGGCCCCCTGCATCGCGTGCTTCATGTCCCGCATCAGCGTCTTGATCTCGCCGGCGCAGGCCGGCGCGGCAGCCACGGAAAGCAGCACGGCCAGCGCTGCGCAGAATCGGAGTCGGAACGACGGGCTGTTCATGGTCATCATTCGGTTGCGAATATCGGTGACGCGACCTTATGGTGCAGACGTTAACGAATTCTTAAGGCCCGGATTTTTTCGCGACCGGCTTGATGACGGCCTGCGCCTGCGGTTATCGTGCGGCAATGGACGGCCATGTCCGGAACCAACAGGAACGCGATGCCATGCGGGTGTTACTCGTCGAAGACGACAAACTGATTGGAAGCGGCGTGGAAGACGGCCTGATCGAAGCAGGCATGACGGTCGACTGGGCGCATGACGGCAGGCAGGCCCAGCTCGCGCTCGAAACCACGCCGTATGATCTCGTCGTGCTCGATCTCGGTCTGCCCCGCATGTCGGGGGTTGAATTGCTGGACTGGCTCCGCAAGCGCCGCGACCATACACCGGTGCTCGTCATGACCGCGCGCGATACGGTGGCCGACCGCGTGAGCGGTTTGAGCGCGGGTGCCGACGATTATCTCGGCAAGCCGTTCGACCTGATCGAGCTGATCGCCCGCTGCCGGGCGCTCGTGCGGCGCTCGCAAGGCCGCGGCACCGACACGATCGAATACGGCGACTTGTCGGTCGATCCCGCACTGATGACGGTGA
The DNA here is from genome assembly GCF_000466765.1 of Burkholderia sp. AU4i. Classification (NCBI taxonomy): domain Bacteria; kingdom Pseudomonadati; phylum Pseudomonadota; class Betaproteobacteria; order Burkholderiales; family Burkholderiaceae; genus Burkholderia; species Burkholderia sp. AU4i. Next base: position 62,869 of record NZ_ASSI01000015.1, read on the forward strand.
CGCGCGGTACTGAACGGATAGCGCTGACGTCGCGCGAATGCGCGTTGCTGGTCGAATTGCTGGCGAACCAGGGCCGCCCGCTGTCACGTGCGCGGCTCCAGGACAGCCTCTACGGCTGGAACGAAGAGATCGAAAGCAATGCGATCGAAGTGCATGTCTCGAATCTGCGCAAAAAATTGGGGGCTGACCTTATCCGGACGATTCGTGGCGTCGGGTATGTGGTGGAGAAGACGTCGTGATGGGCTCGATCAGGCAACGGCTCACCTTGCTGGTGCTGTCGGGCGTTGTAGCTGTCTGGGCTTATTCGCTGGTTTCCAGCTATCGCCAGGCAATACACGAGGCAGAGGAATGGGACGATGCCCGCATTGAGCAGATCGCCAGGGCGTTCGCCGGACTCCATGCATCAGATCTCCCAGTCTTTGCGGACATCGCGCTCGGTTCGTCCGAAGACGACGACGGCGACAACGATGCCTCGCCGCGGATGCTGTATCAGGTCAGCGATGCCGGCGGGCGCATCCTGGCCGCGAGTCCCGGGCTTGCCTCGCTCGATTTGCCGGTGTTTCCCGCAGCAACATCGAGCCCGATTCGGCTCAGCAATCCGAAGTGGCACGCCTACGTGCTAACCGATGCCGCGCGCGGCCGTACGGTGCGCATCTTCGAACAACGCACGCACCGTTCCGATCTGTCTGCCGAGGTTGCGCGCCGCGTCGCCCGGCCGCTTGCATTCGCGTTGCCCGTGCTGGCTGTTTTGGTCTGGTTGGCGATCGGTCGCAGTCTGACACCGCTGCGGACGCTGTCCGAGGCGATCGCAGCGCGCTCGCCCGAGAGTCTCGACGCCATCGGCACGAAGGGCATTCCCGACGAGGTGCGACCGCTGGTCGCCGCACTCAACACGTTGTTGCTGCGCCTGCGCGATTCGCTCGATCGCGAACGCGCGTTCACCAGCGACGCTGCACACGAGCTCAAGACCCCGCTCGCCGCGCTGAAGGTTCAGGCGCAAGTCGCGCTCACGGCACGCGATCCGGACCGTCAGCGGCGTGCGATGCAACGGGTTGTCGAGGGAGTCGACCGGAGCACACATTTGGCGGACCAACTGCTTGCGCTGGCGAGGCTTGACGAGACGGTACCGATGCCCGGCGAGGACGTCGACCTGGCGCGCGTAGTACACGCCTGCGTGATGGATTTTCAGGCGCGCGCCGATCTCAAGCAGATGTTGCTGACATCACGTTCCGACGAGCACACGATCGTGCACGCTCCACCGACATTGATCCGCGTGCTGCTCGACAACCTCGTCGATAACGCTATCAAATACGGTCGTGAACGCGGAAGTGTGGAAATCGCAACCTGGCAGGACGCCGGCGCGGTTTGCCTTCAGGTACGGGACGACGGTCCAGGCGTTTCGGACGAAAACCTGTCTCGATTGCAGGATCGCTTCTTTCGCGGCGGCGATCATAGCGAAAGTGGGAGTGGACTCGGATTGTCCATCGTCGCGCGCATCGTGACCAAGCTCGGTGGTGGTTTCGCGTACATCAACGGGCTGAATGGGGAGGGGTTCGGCATCCGTGTCACGTTTCCCGCGTCATCGTGACCTCGCATTGAGGATACAGCGATTGACGTGACTGGGTAATCGGACGCCCGCGAAACGTCGCATCATCACGAACGGCACACTCTATCGATGACGCTCGTCATCGATAGCAAGTCCAACGCCACAGCGGCCAGGCTGCTTTCGTCGCGCCATTGGCTATTTCGCTGGAAGATGATCGCTTACTCCTGAAACTGGCGACCACCGATCACCTTCGAACGAAACGGCACGTCATCGTTAACCTGAACACGGATCGCCGTTGGCGCAGTACGCGCAATCACGACTGCGATAAGGAAACCTTAAGGTGCGAATCCTACGCTGATGACATCGGCTGGACATTCGTGTTGTGCATTGCGGTGCCAGTTCGGATGAACATGGGATGAAGTGTCATTGGAGGGCTTGCGATGAAATCTTTGCTCCTGATCGCTAGCGTGCTTGCCGCCACGGTGCCGCTCTACGCGTCAGCAACACCACCCGGAATACGCGGTGCCCACCAGTGGGGGGAGACTCAGCGGGAGTCGACCGATCAACACGGGGTGCCGCCTCGAGCCAGAAATAATCCTCCAGGGCCGGACGAGTCGGGCTACGGCGGAATGGAGGCCGGCCAGCAAACCGGCAGCATGTCGTTGAGCAAGTCGCAACACGCGTTGTACGCGCATCACTAGCGCCGTGGGCTACGCGTTGTGCTTATATGCGATTCAACAAAATCAATGCATCGCTATGAAGGAGGCAGCCCATGTCGCCGAAAATCCTATTTATGGGGACCCGAGTCATCGCACTCGCGATTATCTCGTCGTCTGTTTGGGCCGCCGAGCCGGCTTCGGTTAGGGTGAGGCTTTCAGACGGGGAAAATGGAAGGATGTCGCTGAGTCTAAGTCCGTCGAAGGTCGCGGCCGGTCCCGTCGAGTTCACGATAGAGAACGAGTCGCATACCTTGAAGCACGAATTTATGATTATTCGATGGTCCGGATCCGATCTAACGTTACCCTACTATTCAAAAACACAGCAGGTGGCCGAAGACAAGCTGAAAGGGCTACAGGGTATCGAGGACCTGAATCAGCGGGAGATCGTAACAGCGCGATTTTCACTGAAGCCGGGAAGATACCTCGTGTTTTGCAACGAGCCAGGACACTATCGCTCTGCGATGTATAGCGATCTCATCGTCGGTCCTGCAAACTAACATACAACCGATGGCGCTCATCGGTTTGCTCCGCGTGACTAATGCGGACAGCGAGTGCTTCGAATCGACGAGGTTGTGTCATCGCTGGCCAAAGCGAATATCCCTGCGGCAGCGGGAAAAATCAGGATTCCACCCATGCTTTGATGCGTGCCGTGATGTCGGTGAATCTGCACCTACTATGATCGGATCGCATTTCACGGAGCCACACCAGGACTGAGCTGGTGTCGCCGAGATGCGGCGTGAAAGTCTGGCACCAAGATAAGTGGCGCGCGGCGATACGCCGTGCGGCATTGGAACAAAGGGGGCCTATCTTGACCTGGTGTGACTCGATCCTTGGGCGCGATTGGCGGTGCGTGCGGTCGTTCTCGGAGCCGGCGCGTGCGAGTTCGGCAACGCTGTCCCGAAACTGTCACATGACACCGCTATCGTCCCGCGCTTACCACACCCTGAAGGAATGGAAATGAAATTGAAAGCGATCCCGGTTCTGATGCTGACGATGCTCTCCTCGTCGCTTGTTCATGCGGTGGACATCACCGGTGCGGGCAGCACGTTCGCTGCACCGATTTATGCCAAATGGGCGGATGCTTATCACAAGTCTGGCGGTGGAAAAATCAACTATCAGGGGATCGGTTCGTCGGGCGGAATCAAGCAGATTCAGGCCAAGACCGTCGATTTCGCGGGCTCGGACGCACCGCTCAAGGATGACGAACTGGCGAAAGACGGCCTGTTTCAGTTCCCGACCGTCGTTGGCGGTGTCGTGGCGGCGATCAATGTGCCGGGGATGAGGGCTGGAGAACTCACGTTGTCCGGCCCGGTGCTTGGCGACATCTACCTCGGGAAGATCAAGAAGTGGAACGATCCGGCCATCGTTGCGCTGAACCCCAAGGTCAAGCTGCCTGACCTCGACATCGCCGTAGTTCGTCGCGCGGACGGTTCGGGTACGAGTTTCATCTGGACGAACTACCTGTCGAAGGTCAACCCCGAGTGGAAGAGCAAGGTTGGGGAAGGCACGACCGTGGCATGGCCGACCGGTTCGGGAGGCAAGGGCAACGATGGCGTCGCCGCGTTCGTACAGCGTCTGCCGGGCGCGATCGGTTACGTCGAGTGGGCGTATGCCAAGCAGAACCGGATGATCTATACGGCGATGAAGAACGAGTCGGGCGCGGTGGTCGAGCCGGCGACCGAAACCTTCAAAGCCGCCGCTGCCGGTGCAGACTGGAAGAAATCGTTCTATCAGATTCTGACGAACGAGCCCGGCAAGAATGCGTGGCCGGTGGTCGGCGCCACGTTCGTGCTGTTGCATACGGTACAGGACAAGCCGGAGCAGGCCAAGGAAACGCTCAAGTTCTTCGACTGGTCATTCAAGAACGGCACCGCGGCCGCCGACAGTCTCGACTACATTTCGCTGCCGCAATCGGTGATCAGCGAGATCGAGGACCAATGGAAGGTCAAGGTCAAGGATGCGACCGGCAAGCCTGTCGCTCCCTGATCACGCCACGCATCCCCCTGAAGCGCTCAAGAGCGTATCAGGGGGATATGAACATCAACAGGCGCGCCATGGCGGAAATCCGGTCGTTTCTTCTCAGCTGTCTCGATGAGGAAAAATGACTCGCACGCTGAGTCCCCGTGTGCCGTCCCGGTTGGTCATCTTCAACTCAGCCTGGTGGTGCTCCGCAATACCTTGCACGATCGAGAGACCCAGGCCTGTTCCCGAAGCGTGCTGGCCCGCACCGCGATAGAAACGCTCCCACACTCGCGTCAACTCGTTATCGGGGATACCCGGCCCGGTATCTCGAACTTCCAGTACTGGACGATCTCCGTCTTCCTCGACCACGACATCGATGCATGCGCCCGCGCCAGCGTACCGGATCGCGTTGTCGACCAGATTGTTAAGCAAAATCCGTAGCTCTTCCTGATTTCCACGAACGATCACGGCCCCCGCGGCAACCAACCCCAGGTCAACATGATGAGCCTGCGCAACGCGTTCCCGATCGCCCACGACGGAGAGCGCGATCGCGGCAATGTCGATCTGTTCGGACAGGGTGTCCGGGGCCTGCGGCGCGAGGCGCGCCAGCGTCAGCAACTGCTCCGCCAGATGCGCGAGCCTGGACGTACCCATTCGGATCTGCGTGACAATCGCGTCGCGTTCCTGTTCGTCCCGGATAAGGGGAAGCAGTTCGGCCTGGATGCCGAGCCCCATGATCGGTGTGCGCAGTTCATGGGCGGCGTCGGCAATGAAGCGTCGCTGTATGGAAAACGACTGGTCGAGTCGGCGCAGAAGATCGTTGATGGCGTCGGCTAAGGGAACGACTTCGCCGGGCATCGTTGCCGTGTCGATCGACTGCATGTTGTCGGCGTCGCGTCGTCGAAGCGTCGATGCGATCTCGCGAAGCGGGTGCAATCCGTAGCCGATGCCGAACCATAGAAAGAGTGCAAGAACGGGGAGCAACGATAGAACCGGCCACAGCAGATGCATTGCGATTTCCGCGACGGCCTCCCAGCGTGCGCGTTGCACCTGGGCGACGCGAATCAGGGTGTCGCCGCTCCGATACACGTAGGTATGCCATAGCTGCCCTCGACTGGCGACGTCAACGAGCCCGGGACCGCGTGGCGGGGGCAGCGACGAGTCGGGGTCGGTGCTGAAAAGAACACCCGATCCACGCCAGATTTCAAGCAATACGCCGTGCGATTGCTGGCCCGACAGGCTGGCGTCGTCATTTTGCCTGACACCCGTCAGTGACAGGCGGCCGTTGGCATCGACGATCACGTGCCGGGCGACCGCCTTCAACTGATCGCTCAAAAGCTCGTCGATTTCGGTCAACGCACCCCAGTACGTGGTTGCGCTGGCGATTACGCCAATCAACAGTGTCGTGGGCACGAGCCAGAGCAGGAGTCTGCGCCTGAGCGATTTCATTCAGGGGCTCCGATCCGGTAGCCGATGCCCCGTACGGTCACGATGACTTCCGTACCGAGCTTCTGGCGCAGATGGTGAATGTGAACCTGGACCGTGTTGCTCTCGACTTCCTCGTTCCATCCGTATAGGCATTCCTCGAGCTGCTCGCGCGTAACGATCCCCTTTGGACGGCGGATCAGTTCCTCCAGGATGGCAAACTCCCGTGCCGTAAGCGGCACTTCTTCGGCTCCGAGCCAGACGCGGTGCTGTGCGGGATCGAGCCGCAGTGTGCCGGACCGGAATACGGTTTGCGCGCTTCCCGTTTGCCTGCGGGAAACGACGCGGATCCGCGCGAGCAGTTCTTCCAGCGCGAAAGGCTTGACAAGGTAGTCATCCGCACCGGCATCCAGGCCGGCCACGCGATCGCCAATCGCATCGCGGGCAGTGACGATGATGACCGGAGTCGGATCGTTTCGTTGGCGCAACCTTGCGAGAACCGATGAACCGTCTTCGCCGGGGAGTCCGAGATCGAGCAGGATCAGACTGTATTGTGTGGAGCGCAATGCTGTCGACGCGGCCTCGCCGTCCCGAACCCAGTCGACAGCAAACCCCGAATGACGTAACCCGCGCAGCAAACCATTGCCAATCAGCGCATCGTCCTCTACCACCAAAACGCGCATGCCGACTCCGTTTCGGTTGATCGCGATGACATGATCGCTGCATTGCCCTCTGGCAGGGCATACGAAAGCGCATCGAACCGCGGCACGGGATTGATCGCCGGCCTTTTGGCAAGGCGCCCGGAAAGTTCGCTGGAGATCGTCGCTGCCAGTACCGCATACCGCACCGTTGAATCCATCGCCATAGCCTCTCGACAGTCGCGGATCGACGTCCGCTTCGAAAGATCATGATGACGCATGCTTAAGGAATGGTTAACGGGTGCCGTACACGACGAACGTCAATCGTGGCTGCACGTCGCCACGCGTGCGCATTGCGAGCGAGATGGTGGGGCGGACATGCAAGCTCGGCCACTTTGCCCATTCAAGCGCCTGGGGGAAGTCCTAAGCTTTCCCTAAGTTTGTCGAGCTACGCTGGTCGCATCTGTCGGTCGGATCCATTTGCGACGGAGCCGATACGGCTCGATCCCGGGCAGCGAGCGGGAGCGCGAGGGGAATTGATGCCATGTCCGCATCCCCGGCGTCGAACCAAGCAACGTCGTGCCGTCGAACCGACAGAGAACAACTTGAATTTTGTCACGATGTGAAGGACAGGAGCCGCGACCGCGGAACAAATCGATGAAACCGCCTATCAATGCCTTGCTGGCTTTAGCACTTGCCATGGTTCCCGCGTTTGCTTCCGCGAAGGTACAGGGTACCGGTATCGCGATCGCGGATGTGACGCTCGAGCGCATAAGGGTCGAACGTGAAGATCGTGCGATCAATGACGCTCGACGCGCGGCGGAGCGACGGATGTCGACGACATCGCCCTATGGGAAGGGTGTGCCTGGCCGTGACGCCGGGAAGGCGATGCAGCGCTAGTACATCGGCTGCGGTTTGCCAGGTTGATCGATGGGGACGGCATTTCGCTCTTCGGGTGGATGCGCATACCGTGGATAGTCCAAATTCTCCGCCTCCCACGCTGCATTGAAAACCGGACAACAGGATTTCCGGAATGACTGGCCGAGTCATTCCGGCACCGTGCACGTTTGATCTGAAGTTCCTGAAGCGGTGTGATCGAGTTGCCAGGAATCAGTGATGCCGGTACAACTGGCTCTGGTCATTCTTCCACACATGCCGTCCCGACGCGGCCTGGTTAGCAGGCTCGCTTCCGACACCGCTACCAGTTCGTTCAAGCGAAATGCGCCGCTCGGCGGCCTGAAGCAAGTCGGGGTAGTTGGGATCCTTGCGTGACGGAAAATACCCGGCTTTTTCGATCTGAATCAATTGCGCACGCACCTGAGCGCGGGTAAGCGGCACATTGCCGGATTGGGCAAACGACATCATTGGGGACAGCGCGGCCAGCGACACAGCGAGCAGTTTGAGTTTCACGTTCATGATCAGTCTCTCTATAAAGTTGCGTATTTCCGGTGCGGAAGATGACTTGCATCCGGTAACTCAAGATTCGCATTCCAAACTTAAGATGCGGTTAACTTGATGTAGAGAAAAACGACATGATCGACATACTCGATCGAGATTGTGTTCATGAAAAGCATTTCTGACCGGATCGCCTGAATTCCGTGTCCCTTGCGAGCGCTCGCCAGGCAGGCCGAATTTCACGTAGGAATCCGGCATAGCTAAGGTAAGGCTAAGTCTCTCGACGTACCGTTCGGCTTGCGCAAGTTCCTGCGCTTCGCCCAAGACGGATCATGTATCGCTATACCCGACTTTCTGTTCTTACCGTTCTGGTCGCAGCGGGTGTCGCCGCAGCTTATGCTGAGAACGGCGACGGGGAAATCGCCGCAATGTCGATCGTGCACGCACCCGTGACGCTCGCACAGGCTGCGACAGCCGCCGAACTGCACGTACACGGCAAGGCTTCGCGTGCGGAGTATGAAAATTCAAGGCAAGGCTGGGTGTACGACGTCGAGGTGGCCGGTGACGGCAAGGCATACGACGTTCGCGTCGACCCGAACAAGGGAACCATCCTTGCATCCACCGTCGACAGTGCCGATCGTGACGACCACGACACGCGCGACCCAGACTGCGCCGTGCATCGTCGACGCATTGATGCGATGCACTGGATTCGTTGCTCGACCGGAGCATCGTTAACACGCACTTAAGGTAGGAAACGAGAAAATTTTCATGTACGGGGCGACGCGGCACTATCGATTGCATTTCGCTTTCTAGTCTTACTACCTTGGCGTCAACAATGGTTGATTACACTCTGTCTAGCCGTTGGAAGTCGGCATCGTTATGCGTTGCGTTGTGCGGCTTCATCACCGGTTGCACGACCTATCACGCAAAGCCGCTTCCTCGAGCATCGACCGCGCTGTCTCAGCACGACCTCGATCGCTTCGAGATCGATCCCCGGAAGATGCCGTTACCCGAACTAGCTGCACATCGTTTCGATCCGTCCGCAGGCTTCGACATCGAGGACGTTGCGATGCTGGCCGTCGCAAACAACCCGGATCTGAAGCTTGCGCGCGACGACCTCGGCATTGCGCAGGCACAGGCCTTTTCTGCAGGTCTCCTACCAGATCCACAGATATCGGTTTCGAGCGACTTTCCGGGTGCCGCAGGCCTTGAGCGCGCGTTCAACTACGGACTGAGCATGGACGTGATGGCGATCATCTCGCGAAGTGCCAACCAGAGGTCCGCCGACGCGACTGTGCGAAAGACGGACCTTGGACTGCTGTGGCAGGAATGGCAAATCGTCGCTCAAGCCAAGCAACTTTATACAAAGACGCGTTATGAAGACGCCGTACTGCCGCTGCTGAAGCAGGCGCTCGATCTCGACCAGACGCGCTACACCCGGCTCGAGCATGCCCGGCAGGCCGGGAACACGACCGATGACGTCGTGAGTGTCGCATTGACGACATACAGCGACGCGCGCAAGCAATATGACGACATGGTTCGTGCCCGCGCGCAGACGCATCATGACTTCAACCTGTTGCTGGGGATTGCGCCCGACGTCGAGCTGAAGCTCATCGGTTCGAGCAGGACGAAACCGCTGGCGAGCGCGTCGCTCGAAGCCGCATTGGCAGCGTTGCCTAAGCGACGCCCTGACTTGATTGCGCTGCAGGCAGGCTACGAAGCGCAGGAGCAGAAATACCGCGCCGCGATCCTCAACCAGTTTCCGAGCCTGACGGTCGGATTCGATCGTGCACGTGACACGTCCGGCATCTATACGACCGGTTTCCAGATCGCGTTGAGCCTGCCGATCTTCAACCGCAACCGCGGCAATATCGCGATCGAACAGGCGACTCGTCAGCGTCTCGGCGACGAATATCGGGTCCGGCTGAATGCTGCGTACGCGGACATTGCGCGCCAGCGCAACAATTCGTGCCTCGCGAGCGCGCAACTCGCGCAGGACGAGGCAGCACTGCCGGCGCTCGTGCAAGCAGCCGGGCGCGCACGGAACGCGTTCGCGGCACACGATATCGCGATGGGGCAGTACGTCGATGCGCAGCTGGCCGCGCTGACGAGGCAGATTGATGCGGAAACCCAACGCGATGCGCTTGCCGAACAGCGTATCGGGCTGCAAGCGCTACTCGGCAGTGCGATCCCGGACGCATTCTCCACCGACTCCACTCAGCGTTGATCTCATGTCACCCGCTCCCGATTTTCCCCTCTCCCGCCGTATAGCCACCGTGTCCGTCGCGCTTGCCGTGCTCGCGCCGTGTGCGGGGCCCGTGCGGGCCGACGAACCTGTGACCGCATCGGTCAATACCGTAGCAGTACACCGAGAACCGATTTCTCAGCAGGTTCGAGCATACGGCATCGTCGCGGCATCGTCGTCGAGCGTCACTTCGATCAACCTGCCTTATGCCGCGCGCATTCGAAAGGTGCTTGTGCTGCCCGGCCAGACGGTAGCCCGCGGCGCGGCGCTCGTCGTGGTAGAAGCCGACCCCGCTGCGGTACTGGCAGCATCGCAGGCCACCAGCGCGCTGACCCTCGCGCATGGCGAACTCGAGCGTACGCGCTCGCTGTTCGACGCCGGTCTTGCAACGCAATCGCAGCTTGCTGCGGCGCGGAAGGCGCTGAATGACGCACAGCAGGGACTGGCAGCCCAGCATCAAATGGGGGTGCATGCCGGAAACGTGACGATCGCCGCGCCGTTTGCAGGCGTCGTGTCGCAGTTGACCGCACTCCCGGGCGATCAGATCCAGGCCGGTGTAACGATCGCGCAGATCGCGGCGGTCGCGAATGCGTCGAGTTGGCAAGCGAACGTGACGCTCGGTGTCGACCCGTCGGCCGCGGCGTCGATTCACGCGGGAGATTCCGTCGTGCTGAATGGGCTGTCGACCGCGCTTGAGCACGCTCATCCTGCGGGGCGAGTCGTCGTGGCGGGCGCGGCAATCGATCCGCAAAGCCAGCTCGTGAACGTCGGTGCCAACATACCGCTTGGCGGTACCGCGTTTATCCCGGGTACACGTGTGAGCGCCGATATTGCGACGCAGACCGGAACCTGGTGGGTGGTGCCGCGCACCGCAGTGCTGAGCGACAGGAAGGGGGCCTACGTGTTCCAGGTGACGCCGAAGCATACTGCGCAGCGCGTCGACGTCGTGGTGCGCGTGGAAAGCGGCAATCGCTATGGCGTTGACGGACCGCTTGACGCGGCGGAACCGCTGGTTGTCACCGGCAACTACGAGTTGCAGAACGGGATGGCTGTGCGAATGGCCGGAGGCGCGCGCCAATGAATTTCGGGCAATGGATGCAGATGCATCGACGATCGCTGCTGTTTGTCGTGGCGCTGCTTGCAGTCGCCGGCGCGCTGACGGCCTTTCGGTTACCGATCTCGTTGTTTCCGAACGTGTCGTTCCCGCGCGCGGTCGTTTCGCTCGATGCGGGTGACCGGCCGGCCGAACAGATGGCGACGCTTGTCACGATGCCGGTCGAAGAAGCGCTGCGGCGCGTGCCCAACGTGCGCGACGTCGAGTCGAAGACCAGCCGGGGATCGGCCGAGATCTCGCTCAACTTCGACTGGGGCACCGACATGGCGCAGGCGACGCTGCAGGCGCAGTCCGCAATTGCCGAAATCCTGCCGTCGTTGCCGCCCGGCACGAAGATGCAGGTGAGGCGGATGGATCCCACCGTGTTCCCGGTGCTTGCCTATAGCCTCACGTCGTCGCAGCAATCACTTGCGCAACTTCGCGATCTCGCGCAGTTCCAGTTGCGCCCGCTGCTGTCGTCGGTCGACGGCGTCGCGCGCGTCGAAGTGACGGGGGGGGCGCAGGACGAGTTGCAAGTCACCATCGATCCCGCCCGGCTCGCGGCGTACAAGCTGTCGGTCGAGGACGTATCAAAGGCGATCGGTGCGGGCAACGTGCTGATGGCGACCGGACGGATCGAGGACCACTACAAGCTGTACCTGGTCGTCGCGGATACCACGATTACGTCGCTCGATACGCTTCGCGACGCAGTCGTGTCGTCTGCGGGCGGCAATCAGGTACGCGTCGGCAACATCGCGACCGTGTCGCGCGGCACGGTTCCGCAATGGATACGCGTCACGGCGGACGGGCAGGACGCAGTCCTGGTCAATGTATTCCAGCAGCCGGGCGCGAATAGCGTCGCGATGGCCAAGGCGATCCGCGCGAAGTTGGCCGCTTTCGAGAAGCAGATGCCGCCTGGCGTGCACCTGGCAAACTGGTATGACCAGAGTCAACTCGTGATTGCATCGGCGTCGAGCGTGCGCGATGCGATTCTGATCGGCGTGGTCTTGGCTGCATTCACGCTTTTCGTGTTCCTGCGCAACTGGAAAATCACCGCGATTGCCGTTGCACTGGTGCCGGTCGTGATGAGCGCGACCATCCTGCTGCTCGATGTGTTCGGAATGGGTTTCAACATCATGACGCTCGGCGGGATGGCCGCGGCGGTCGGACTCGTGATCGACGATGCGATCGTGATGATCGAGCACATCGCGAGGCGCATGCGCGAGGCCGGCGCCCATGCATTCCACGGCCGCGTGATGAGCGCGGCCCTTGAATTCACGCGTCCGCTTGCGGGATCGTCGGCCGCGACGCTGATCATCTTTGTCCCTCTCGCGTTCCTGTCGGGCGTGACGGGCGCGTTTTTCAAGGCGCTGTCGATCACCATGGCGAGCGCGCTGTTCATTTCGTTTGTCGTGAGCTGGCTTGCCATCCCGATCCTGTGCGATCACTGGCTGACGCCCGCCGATGCGGAGGAGCATCGCGAGTCGCGTCTGTCGCACTGGATGAACACCCGCTATGCGGCCCTGATCGAACGAGTGAGCGGCAGGCCGTTGCTTGCGCTGGCAGGTGTGGTGCCGCTGCTGATCGTGGCCGCGCTGGCGTTTACGCGTGTCGGCAGCGGGTTCATGCCGTCGATGGACGAGGGCGGGTTCGTGCTCGACTATCACACGGCGCCCGGGACATCCATCACCGAAACGGATCGTCTGATGCGTGAAATCGAGACGATCATTCGCGAGAACCCGAACGTCGCGACGTATTCCCGGCGCACCGGCGCGGGCCTCGGCGGCGACCTCAACGAACCCAACAGGGGCGACTTCTTCGTGCGCCTGAAGTCGGGGTCCCGCGAGCCGATCGACACGGTGATGGAGGAGATCCGGTCGAAAATCGAAACGAACGTTCCGGGCGTGAGTATCGAACTCGCTCAACTGATGGAGGACCTGATCGGTGACCTGACCGCGGTGCCGCAGCCGGTACAGATCAAGATCTATTCGGATGATCCTCATGTGCTGGATTCGACCGCAAGGCGGGTAGCGGCGCGGATCGGAAAAATTCAAGGCATCGTCGACGTCGACGACGGCATCAATCCGGCAGGCGATGCACTCGACCTTCACATCCGGCCCGATGCGGCAGCGGCGGAAGGTATGGATACGCAGGCGATCGCGCAGCAAGTGTCGGATCTGCTCGAGGGTAACGTCGCCACGCAATTCCAGCAGGGACCCAAGACGGTCGGGGTGCGCGTGTGGGTCGCGAATGCGACGCGCACGAATGGCACGGGGCTCGGAGAACTGCAGATCCGCGCGCCTGACGGGCACCTGTTCCCGCTCGACCGGGTGACTGATCTCATCACCGTCAGCGGTCAACCGGAGATCAGCCGCGACAACCTGAAGCGAATGGTAGCCGTCACGGCGCGAATCGACGGACGCGACCTGGGCTCGACGATCGCGGACGTGCAACGTGCGCTCGGCGAGGCGAATCTGTTGCCGCCCGGCGTGTATTACGAGCTCGGCGGGCTGTATCAGCAACAACAGATTGCATTCCGCGGACTGCTTGCCGTGTTTGGTGCCGCCGTGGCGCTGGTTTTCGGCCTGCTGCTGTTCCTCTACGAGCGGTTCCGCGTCGCGCTCGCCGTGATGGCTATGCCGCTGTGCGCGACCGGCGCGGTTTTCATCGGTCTGTGGGTAACAGGCATCGAGCTGAACATCTCGGCGATGATGGGGATGACGATGATCGTCGGTATCGTGACCGAAGTCGCGATCTTCTATGTTTCCGAGTTCCAGGCGCTCGTGCGCGATGAGGGAATGGCGCACGATGTCGCGCTGCTCGCCGCCGGCCGCAACCGGTTGCGGCCGATCGCAATGACGACGATCGCCGCGATCCTGGCATTGCTGCCGCTTGCGTTCGCGCTCGGTCAGGGTTCGGCGATGCAGCAACCGCTGGCGGTGGCAATCATATCGGGGCTGATCGTACAGCTACCGTTGGTTTTATTGGTGCTGCCGGTTCTGTTGCGTGTGCTGGTTGCGGGATCCGGGTCGCCACGACTGTCGGACCATTGAACCGGTTTCCGATGCTGGCGACGTCGGAGACCGACGGCGAGCCAGGCGGTCAGCGTACCCGATCGGCTTACGACCAAGGGGAAACGAATGCGGGTGCTTTTGATCGAAGACGACGCGATGATCGGCGAGGCGGTTCAGGACGCATTGAAAGATGCGTCATACGCGGTCGACTGGGCGAAGACAGGCACGTCGGCATCCACGGCGTTGGAGAACCAGCACTACGATCTGGTGGTGCTCGATCTGGGCTTGCCGGGCAAGGACGGGTTCGACGTACTGACCAGCATCCGCGCGACGGGAAATACTGTCCCGGTCGTGGTCGTCACCGCCCGCGATGCACTCGACGACAGGCTGCGAGGGCTGGACGGCGGGGCCGACGATTACGTCCTGAAGCCATTCGAGATGGCGGAGTTGCTGGCACGTTTGCGTGCCGTGCTTCGACGCAAAAACGGCGGGGCGGCACCGACACTGGGCAACGGTGCCGTGTCGCTCGATCCTGCAACGCGCGAAGCGTCGGTTCATGGCGGCCCGCCGCTCCAGCTGACCAACCGTGAATTCGCGTTGTTGCGCGCATTGCTCACGCGTCCGGGGGCCATCCTGTCGCGCAACGATCTGGAGGATCGCATTTATGGATGGGGCGAGGAGGTCGAAAGCAACGCCGTCGAGTATCTGATTCATTCGCTTCGGCGCAAGCTCGGTGGCGAGATCATCAGAAATGTCAGGGGGGTGGGATGGATGGTTTCAAAGAACGCCTGAATACATCGATTCAGTTCAAGCTGTCCTTTACGTTGTCGGTAGTGATTCTTGCCATCGCAGCCTTGGCGGGCGCATTCTCGTTCGTCTCGGCACTCGACGAAGCGCATGAACTGCAGGACGACGTCCTGCGACAAGTGGCTCATCTAATGGATCGTCGCGCGCTTTCGCCGACGCAATCGGTGATGGACGGTCTGAGCAAGGACGGCGACGAAGAGTCGCGCGTGATCGTTCAACGGCTGGGTGACGGAATCGGCTCTTCGGTCGGTGTAGACGCTGGTGGGCCGTTACAACTTCCCCCGACGTTGGCCGATGGCATGCATACGGTGGATGTCGCGGGCGAATCGTTCCGCATACTCGTCCGCTCCACCGTATCGGGAACCAAGATTGCGGTCGCACAGGAGTCAGCGTTTCGTGACGAGATCGCGCGGGAGGGGGCCCTACGGACCGTGATGCCGTTTCTGGTGCTCATACCGCTGCTCCTCGTGATCGTCGCCGATCTGGTCCGCAAGATGTTTCTGCCGGTCACCCAGTTGGCGGCCAGGATCGATCAGCGCGACGAGCGGGAGCTTCACCCCATCGAGGTACGGGATATCCCGGCTGAAGTTAGACCGTTCGTCGTGGCGATGAACCGCTTGCTCGGTCGCGTTGCGCAGTCGGTCGACACTCAGCGGCGTTTCATAGCCGATGCTGCGCATGAGCTGCGGTCGCCGTTGACCGCATTGTCGTTGCAGGCAGAGCGATTAGCGGAAGTCGAGATGTCCGTCACGGCGCGGGATCGGCTTGCCGTCCTGCGACGCGGCATCGAGCGCGGCCGACGCCTGCTCGACCAGCTGCTGGCGCTGGCCAGGGCACAGTCACCCGATAATGGGGCGGCGGTCTCTTCGGTTTCCGTTCAACACGTATTTCGGAACGTGCTTGAGGACATCCTGCCGCTGGCCGAAACGAAGAACATCGACATTGGCGTGGAGGGAAACCACGACTGCCACGTATCGGCGACCGAGCTGGACATGACCGCCCTGGTCAAGAATCTCGTCGACAACGCCGTCCGCTACACGCCAGAGGGAGGGCGGATCGATCTATCGGTAGGGGAGCACAACGAGCGAGCGGTGATTCGGATCCGGGACACCGGTCCGGGTATCCCGCTCGCCGAACGCGATCGAGTCTTCGACCCGTTTTATCGCGCATTGGGGAGTGGCCAAATCGGATCCGGGCTTGGGTTGTCCATTGTAAGAACCATCGCCTGCAAGATTGGGGCCGAGCTGGACCTCGAATTTGCCGACCCGTCTCGCCAATGCGGGCTGATCGTCACGATCCTGGTGCCGATACCGGATTGCGCATCAGACAACCACCGCAGATCGCCATAAGACATCTCTCTGCAATTGAGTGCTGGCGATCTCGGCTACCGAAGACGCATGTCGGCCAGGTGGTCCGACTCGCCCGTCTCTGTGTGCCCAGATTGCCTTGGCGGAACGCGGGCACGTTTTTGTTCCTTTCTCAGGAACCGATACTCATGCAATGTCAGTACGGTGATTGCGACGCCGAGCATCGTGACGAGAAGTAGGGAACCAGCATGGGTAAATGAGAAGCGGTAAGGCTGGTACCCGATGAACACGCCGAATATCCCTATCGATGTCGGGTAGTACCAAAGACGCTGCCGAAGCAAGCCAATGATGAGCCATAGCTTGATGATGCCGTGTGCGAGCAGATAGAGCGCCGCGAATCGTATGTGATCCACGAACGACGTCCTTCAGAGTGAAGCTGTGAAGCGCTTGAGGTGTGGTAACGAAGCGCGTCAGCGCGGGTCGGCTGGCATTTTCCAGGGCAGCAACGCGTCGTAGTCGTCGACGCTCTTCGCCAGCGGTAGGCGTTGGAACAGCCAGGTGAGATAGCGATATGGGTCGACGCCATGCGCCTTGCAGGTCTCGACGAGAGAGTACAGATTGGCACTCGCGTGCGCGCCGTCGAAGGTATCGCTGAACAACCATCCACGGCGGCCGACGCAGAACGGGCTAATCGCGTTTTCGCAGGGGTTGTTGCTGATCGGCCAGTCGCCGTTTTCGACGTAGCGGATTGGTTTCGGCCACTTCGAACGCAGATAGGTCAACCCCTTGCCGAGCAGGCTCTTCGGCGCGACATCAGGTGACTGCTCGACCATCAGCAACGCGGCGTTCCGGCGAGAACAGCATACGCTCCTGAATCGCGGGGAGTCCGTGCATGAGCTTTAGCGCGCGATTTACACCGGCCGAGTGGCCCCCGAACGCGGCCGACGTCGTGATGAAATGGTTGCGATTTCGGGGGCACTGACGCTGCTGACGAACCTCGTGATCTCCTGGAACACTCAACGCATGCAGGCGACGATCGACGACTGGCGACACAAGGGGCGAAAAGTCGACGACGAATGATTGTGCCGGATGGGCCCGGCGCATTTTGCGCACTTGAACTTCCGGGGCACCTTGAGCTTTCCTATCGAACAATACAGCGACGTATTGCTGGCGGCCGCGCCCTGGCAACGCAGCACGGGGTCATGAGATCCGGTCGCTGTTCCAACCGATCGATGCCACGATGATGATTCTTGCCTGGAATGTCGGCTTGACGGTCATCCTGTTGATCGGTAGCGCGTGGCTCGGCGCCCACCTGTACCATTGGGTCGAGCCGCGTTCCTGATCCATCGCGTTCGGCACCATCGATTATCGTGCGGCCGGACCATTCAGGTATGGAGTGTCGGATGCCGCACTCCGCCGGGATTCAGCGTCGCAACCAGCCGGACGCGATCGGACGTGCCAGGAGTTTGCGGTACGTTAGGACGATCACCCGTGTCACGGCGTCGCCGGCGCGATGCCAGAGTGGCACGATCAGCACGCAGGTCGCACACGCGACCGCAGCCGCGCCGAGCATATCGAGCGGGAAATGCACGCCGAGAAAGATCCTCGCCCACGCAACGGCTACGCCGGCGAGCAGCGTCAATCCGCCCAGCATGCGCGCACCGCCGGCCAGCAATGTCAGGGCAATGCCGGCGAACACGGTCGCGTGATCGCTCGGGAACGAGGAATCCGGCGCGTGCGCGATAAAGGTATGCCCCAGGCCGATCATGAACGGCCGCGGATGCTGCCACGCGAGGCAAATCAATTGGTTCGCCCCGAGTGCGACCATCGCGACAACGCATGCCCGGACGGCCAGATTCCGCTGCATTTCGCTGCCCGACAGCCACACGCTCGTCAGCAGCATGGGGATCAGATAGATCAAGTCGTCTGCGACCACGGTCGCAAGACGGATCAGCCACGGCGGTGTCGCGGGCGTCGCGTTGATCATCAGAAACAGCGCCTGGTTGAATGCTTCGAGAGTGTTCATGGCAATGGGACCTGGATTGAAATCGATCAGCTTCGCGAGACCGTCGGCCGCGGCGCGAACCAGCACAGGCACAGCGGGATCGCGACGAGCGCCGCGCCGGCAAGGAAGGTGACGGACGCGCCGAAACGCTCCCACAGCCCACCGGCGATCGCGCTGGCGGGCAGCATGCACATGCCACTGGCCAGGTTGAACACGCCGAACGCGGTGCCGCGCAAAGTCGCAGGCGACGTTTCGGACACCATCGTCGCGAGAATGCCCTGCGTGAAGCCCATATGTAGTCCCCACACGGCGACGCCGATGAACATCGACGGGATCGACTTGCCGATGCCGAGCAGCAGATCGGCCGCGATCAGCAGCGCCATGCCGATCGCCAGCAGCAACCGGCGATCCAGCCGGTCGGAGAGGATGCCAACCGGATACGCCGACAGCGAGTATGCGAGACTCATGACGCCCATCACGGCGGGAATCCACGCAAGGTCCAGCCCCGTCTGCTGCGCGCGCAACATGAGAAACGCCTCGCTGAAGCGTGCGAGCGTGAAGGTGGCGCCGACGACGACAACGAACCAGTAGCGGGCAGGGAATTCGCGCAGCGCGCGCCAGTGCAGCGGCGACTGGAAGGTGCGCCGAACCGGCACATGGCTCGATTCGTCGATGCCGAACGCGATCAGGCCGATTGCAATAAACGCGGGCACCACGGCGAACCATATGACCGTGCGAATATGATCGGCGAACAAGAACATCAGCACGATCGCGAGGGACGGGCCGAGGAACGCGCCGATCGTATCCATCGACTGGCGCAGGCCGAAGCACGCGCCGCGAATTTCCGGCGGCGCCACGTCAGCCACCATCGCATCGCGTGGCGCACCACGAATGCCCTTGCCCACCCGGTCGAGCAGTCGGGCGGTTACGACAACGGCTGGAGTCCCCGCGAGCGGAAAGAGGGGTTTCGTCAACGCGGCCAGCCCGTATCCGAGAAGCAGCAGGACTTTGCGGCGCCCCAGCCAGTCGCTGATGGCACCCGAGAACACCTTGACGATCATCGCGGTCGCTTCGGCTGCGCCTTCTAGGACGCCGAGCGAGGCGACGCTCATGCCCATGGTCGTGAGGAGGTACACCGGCAGCAGCGCGTGGACCAATTCGGACGACAGATCCATGAACAGGCTCACGAAACCGAGCGCCCACACGGTGCGTGGAATGGCGGGTTTCTTGATCGCAGAGGTGTCAGGGGTCATAGGTTGCCAGGTGTCAAGAAAATCCGGTTGCAGAACGTCGTCGTTCGCCGATCCGCGCCGCGCGCGTGTTGCGCTTTCGACAATGGCCAGGCACGCAAACGTCGAGCGCTCCCGAACGTGAAGACGAATACATCACGGCATTATTTACCTCGCCACGTACCGCTATCCACCGTGCACACGGTCCGCGCGACGGCGTCGATGTTGCTCACTACGGGAATCGGCTCAAGCTCGGCTGCCGGTTCGTCGAACTGCCGAAGCACCTTGCCCTGTGCGTTGAGGAACTGGCCTCCGGTGATGCCATAGCGTGCGCCAGCGCAATCGAGCGCGAAGCGTGTCATGTCCGCTGCATACTCAATCCCGGTCGCGGTCTGCGGCGACGCGTAACGCGTTTTCGTCCAGACGTAGATGACACCGCGCGAACCCTTCGTGACCGATCCGGCATCGACAAGGATCTGCACGTCGGGGCTTGCGGCGACTGCCACGCAAGCAGGGCCTGCCGCCACACCCGTTGACGCAGTGATCCGGGCGACGACCAGCGTACCGATTATCCCTGGTCGCCGACCCGCCCGCTTTCCGGATTGAGTCGCGGCCGCTATTCCGGCCCGCCAGGCAGCACATCGCAAATTGATCATTTGCCCATCCGCGTTCCGGATGGCGTTTCGGGGACGGTCGGCAAGACCAGCACCGCGTGCCGAACCTCGCCGTCGTCGAGCACCGAGAGGCTCAACGTCTGCATGCCCGCAGGCAGCAGAGGGGGAATGGCAGCGGCATCCGGCCACGCGGTCTTGCCCAGTATGGCGAGATGCCAGGGCTGCCGGAAGGCCTCCTGATAAAGGGCGCCGTACCAGACCGGGACGTCGCGCGGCCCGCTGGTCCCCCCTCCGTTCGTCAGTCGGAAACGCGATCGCCAGAGCCGCAGCACCACGCGGTCCATCGGCCGGTCCGGATCGAACTTCGCGAAGGTCAGGTCCGTGCTGCGTCCTTCCGACAGCTTCGGCAGCACGGGCAACGCCGCCACCGATGTTCGGGGCGACAGCCACAGTAACGTAGACTGCGCGGACCATGCCGGCGCGACTCGCCAGCCGGCTGCTTCGAGGCGGTGCGCGATCGCAGAGGAATCGTCGACCCACTGCAACGGCAGCGCTTCTTCTCGATCGCCGCTCAGTTCGGTGCGGCGGGCCGGGAGTTCGCGCCAGCCACCGTCGCTCCACTGCTTCAGCGTCACCCCGGTTTCGTGAATCGCCGGCCGGTACCGGGCGAGCTCGGCCTGCAGATGCCCGGGACTCGTCCACGGACCAAAAATTGCGAGCACAACCATCACGAGGCCGGCCAACAGCCCCGGTCGGACGTCGTCCTGCACCCGCCAGTACGTGTAGAGGCCGGCCACCACCGCGAACCACGCAAGGCCCAGGCTCCAGCCGCCCAGCACATCCGCCAGCCAGTTTTCCCCCAGATACAGGCGAGCAAGCCCGGTCAGCGCGACCCAGACCGCGATGAGGGTGATGACGACACTGCGCCAGAGCGGCGCTCGACGATGGACCAGCAGCCAGCCGAGAAATCCGTAGATCAGGATGTTGAAGGTGGCATTGCCGCTCGGTAACGGAGCGTGCGTCATGGCCGCCTGCCAGTCGAACGGTCGCACATAGTCCGAAGGCTCGAGCACGGGACTCACAGCACCGGCGATGGCGACTGAGAGCGCCCAGTAGACCGCCGTGCGCCAGCACCGCCGCACCATCAACCAGATGAGCACGGCGGCGGCCATCACCAGCCCCGCACTCCAGGTGCTCAGTTCGACGATGCCGACCATCAGGTCGTCACCCGGCGCGGTGCGCAGCCCCTGCAGGAAACTGTAGATCACGGTGTCGGCGCGCGTGAGCGGATCGTGTGCGACCACATCCTGCAGGATGCCCAGAAACAGCCACACGCTGCCGATTAAGAGCAGCGCCAGCACCAGCAGCGTTGGCGATTCCGGGCGATCGGGTCCGACGACGCCCGACAGCCGCCTCGCCAGGCGCGGATGCCGGCGCTCCAGACGTGCCATCGCCCGCTGTGCGCCCACCCGGGCGAGCGGCATGCCATTCCGGATGGCAACGCGCGTCAACCGTACGATCAGCCAGAGCAGCGCAGCCAGCAGGAGCAGCATCGCGGCGAGGCGCCCGCTGACCGCTTCGGCGAGTTGGGCCGATGCGCCGAACACAATCCCCGGGCCGATGTGCGCGGGCGACCACGCCAGCGCGGAGGCGATGTTGATCGGATAGAACTTGTGTCGCGGCATCCGGGCCGCGCCGACCACCAGCGGGACGATTGCGCGCACCGGTGCGAAGAAGCGTGCCATGGCGATGCTTTTCCCGCCGTGCCTTGCGACGAACTGCTCGCCACGCGCCCAACCCGCCTCGTGCCCTTTCTCCACCCACCACGTGCGCACTTCGCGTGCATACCGGTGGCCGAGTTCGTAGCTGATCCCGTCACCCGCCACGGCACCAAGCGCGGCAACGCCCAGCGTGACCCACCCGTCCAGCACACCGGCCCCGATCAGCGCGCCCGCGGCAAACATCACGATGCCCGCCGGGACGAAGGTTCCCACGACGGCGAGTGACTCCGCGCACGCCACGCCGAAGACGATGACGAGGACCAGTCCGGGATGGGCGCCAATGCTGGCAAGCCATGCGTGCATAGTCGGTTCCGGTCAAATATGAGGTTCACGGACGGGCATGGCTTACCCATTCAACGACGCAGCCAGCGAGTCGCGGTCAAAGCGGCCGTAGCGCAGCGCCAGCGTGGGCAGCACGATCAGGTTCAGCGCGGTCGACGTAATCAGACCGCCAAGGATCACGATTGCCATCGGCCCCTCGATCTCGTTGCCGGCCGCGCCGCTCGTCAGCGCGAGCGGCAGCAGCGCCAACCCGGTCACGAGTGCGGTCATCAGGATCGGGATCAGCCGTTCTGAGGCGCCGCGCACGGCCGTATCGGCATTCCAGGGGATTTCGTCGACGTGCACCAGATGCTCGTAGTGGCTGATCAGCATGATCGAGTTGCGCAACGAAATGCCAAACAGCGTCACGAACCCCACCATGCCGCCGAGCGACAGGTTGCCGCCGGTCAGGACCACACTCAATACCCCACCGACCAGCGCGAACGGCAGGTTCACCATCACGAGCAGCACGCCGCGACGGCTCTTCATCGCCAGGAACAGCAGCAATGCGATGCCGATGATCGACATCGCCCCATAGGCGAGCAGGTCGCGCTGCGACTGCGCGCGCGCTTCGCTTTCCCCCGAGAACACTGCATAAGTGCCTCTCGGCATCGCGATCTCGCGATTCACGCGGGCCTGGGCTTCGCGCACGAAATCGCTCACCGCACGGCTACCTAGCGTCACGGCGACCGTCTGCATGCGCCGTCCGCCGTCATGGGTGATCTGGTAGCGGCCCGACACCTGGCTGATCGCTGCCAGTTCGCGCAACGGGACAGCGAGGCCCTCCGGATTGCGCAGCATCATTGCACCCAAGTCGCCGAGATTGCTGCGAACTCCGGGGGCGAAGATGACCGAGACGTCGTAGGTCCGGCCACCTTCGTAGGTTTGTGCTACCGTGGCGCCCTGGTACGCGCTCTGAATCGCATCAAGCACCTCTACCGGCCGGAAACCCCAGCGGCTCAACTGATCCGGTTTGAGCCTGACTTCGAGTTCCGGAATGCCGGGCGGCGATTCGACGTTCACGCTCGCGACGCCGTGGATCGTTCCCAGCAGCCGTGCGATGTCCTGTGCCGTGCGGTCGATCACATCGAGGTTGTCGCCGAACACGTTGACGACCACGGGCGCCGTCACCCCGGAAATGGTTTCGTCGATGCGCTCGACCAGGAAGGTGTTGACCGACGTGGACAGGCCGGGAAAGCGCGACAGCGTGTCCTGGATACGGCGCAGGGTCGCGTTCTGGCCGGCCGCGCCCATCGGTTCGAGGTCGACCTCGAACTCGCTCAGCTGCACCCCGACCGGATCGACGACCTCGTTCGCGCGGCCGGCACGCTGCGCCACCAGCCGCACCCCGGATACGCGCATCAGCGCTTGCGAGACCTGTGTGCCGATGCGCATCGACTCGGCGAGCGATGTCCCGGGCGCGAGCCCCATGTGCACGATGTAGTGTCCCTCCCGCAGCTCCGGAATGAAGTTTCCGCGCAAGAACGGCAGCGCGGCGAGCGCCGCGACGCACAGCAGCGCGACGACCACCATGACGGTTTTGACGCGCTGCTCGACCTTCAGCAGCAACAACGTGTAGCGTGCCTTCAACCACGTCAGCAGCCGAGGTTCGTGCGCCGGGAGCGGCCCGCGTGCCAGTAGCGAGAGCGCCATCGCCGGCGTGAGCGTCAGTGCGACGCCGAGTGAAGCCAGCACCGCGAGGATGTACGCGATGCCGAGCGGCGCGAACAGCTTGCCGGCGACGCCCGAGAGCGACAAAACCGGCAGGAAAATCAGCATTACGATGAAAGTGGCGAACACGACCGCGCTACGCACTTCGAGCGACGCGCGCAGCACCACGCGATAGGCCGCCATTGGCTCACGCCGGCTGCGATTCTGGCGTAGCCGCCGATAGATGTTCTCGACGTCGATGATCGCGTCGTCGACCACTTCGCCGAGCGCGATCGCGAGACCCCCGAGCGTCATCGTATTGAGGCTCACGCCGAACGAAGTCAGCACGATGATCGCGATCAGCAGCGAGAGCGGAATCGCCACCGCCGAGATGACCGCCGTCCGCGCGTTCAGCAGGAACAGGAACAGGACCGCGATCACCAACACCGCACCCACCAGCAGCGCGGTACGCAGATGGCCGATCGACGCGTCGATGAAGCTGGCGGGCCGGAACACGTCGGTGTTCATGGCGACGCCTTGCCGCTCCAGTTCTGGCTTCAGTGCGGCGAGTGACTTCTCGATCGCTTTCGTGACCATCAGCGTATTGGTGCCGTACTGGCTCTCGAGCACCATCATCACGCCGGGCTGGCCCATGATCGAGGCAGCACCGACCGTCGGCGCGCTGCCCCAGGCCACGGTGGCGACGTCACCGAGGCGAACGGCAGCGCCGTTGCTCCAGCGCAGCACGACGCCAGCCAGTTTCGCGGGCGTCGTGATCTGGCCATCCGCGTTGACGGCAATGCGCTGGTTCGCGTTCTCGATGAAGCCGGCACCGCGCACGCCGGTCGACAGGCGTGCA
The DNA here is from genome assembly GCF_000466765.1 of Burkholderia sp. AU4i. Taxonomy (NCBI): domain Bacteria; kingdom Pseudomonadati; phylum Pseudomonadota; class Betaproteobacteria; order Burkholderiales; family Burkholderiaceae; genus Burkholderia; species Burkholderia sp. AU4i. The sequence goes on from NZ_ASSI01000015.1 coordinate 87,479, forward strand.
GCGGCGATCACGTCCTGAATCGACAGGCCGTAGCGCATCAGCTTCGCCGGATCGACCTGGATCTGCAACTGGCGCGTCTCGCCGCCGAAGACGATCGCGTCCGCCACGCCCGGAACGCTCATCAGCTGCGGTTTGACCGCCCATTGCGCGATGTCGTACAGATCCATCGGCGAGCGGGTTTTCGACGTCAGGCCGATGGTCCGCACGACACTGGTGGTGGTCGTGAGCGGCAGCAGCCGCGGCGGTTGCACGCCGGCGGGCAAGGTCGCGGCGAGCGCATTGACGCGCTCGGACACCAGTTGCCGGACCTGCATCACGTTCGCGTGCGCGTCGAACACCAACGTGACCGCGGACAATCCCTGCATCGATTTCGAGCGCATCGACTGCAGCCCGACCATGCCGCCGAGCGCGTTTTCGATCGGCTGCGTCACCAGCGTCTCGACCTGCGCGCTGGTCAGACCCGGCGCCTCGGTCTGCACGATGCTCATCGGCGGTGCAAACTCGGGAAACACGTCGAGTTTGGCGCGTGTGAGCGAATAGAGTCCGTAGCCGGCCGCAAGCACGGCCAGCGTATAAATCACGCCGCGAAAACGCAACGAGAACCGGATGATGGCATTGAGCATGGGCAGCCGTTGAATGTGTATTGTGCGGAACTCAATTCCCGGATCAGTCGTCGCATTCCGGCGGGTCCTTGCAAACCGTCGAAATGCCCTGCGGCTTCTGCTCCTCGGACAGCAGCAGTTGCGCACCCCGAATCACCACGGCATCGCCCGCGTGAAAGCCGTTCGTCACGACGAAGCCCTGATCGCCAGCGGAGTCCGCGGGCACGGCGCGGCGCGTAAAGCGATCGGCGGCGGTGCGCACGTAAGCCCACGGCTGTCCGCCATACCAGACAACCGCACGATCGGGAATCACGAGTGCCGAGGTGGCGGGCGCGGATGACGGGACGTGCGCACTGGTACGCGTTCCCACTGGAACGGGAATCGTCACCGTGTAGAGATACGGATTTCCCTGGATGGCCGGATCCCCCTGCGGCGAAGCGGAGAGTTTCTGCGCCTGGACGGGCAGCCCGTCCGGCGTGTCGACCGTGATGCGTGCCGGCACTGTGCCGCTGTAACCGGCGGGTAGCGTGACCCTCAGGACCACGGCGCGGCCAGCCAGCAGGCGCCGGAACAAATCCGAATCCGGCGTCATCGCGGCGCTCGTAAGCGCATCGCCGAATTGCTGGCGCATCGTCGCCTCCAGCCCCCCCTGAGCCGCGTCGGCCGACTGCAGCTTCGCCTGGTCCGCCTGCATCGCGGCCTGCGCGTCCTGCAGGCTCTTTTGCGAGACGTTCCGGTCATCCTCGAACAGCACGTGACTACGCTCAAACTGCGCGCGCGAATTGCCTGCCTGGGCGTGTAATGTGTCGAGATCCGCGCGCGCCGCAGCCAGCCGATTGCGCAGATCGAAGAGCGGTTGCAGGTCGATCACCGTCGCGTAAGCGGGCGTGTCGGCCTGGACCGCCGTCGAGGCGAGCGGCGCAGTATCAATGTGACTCGCGCGCTGCGCGTCTGGGCTGACGGTGACCACTGTCTCGCCATTGACCGTTCGCACAGTGGGCTGCGGAGCCACCTGTACAGAGGTCGGGGCCGCGGCGCCAGGATCGAGCGTCCGGTAGATGTACCGGCCGGCACCGGCCGCGAGCGCCACGGAAAGGATAGAAAGGAGTAGCAGTCGAGGCTTCATCGGGCCATCTCTTGTTGGGTTGATGCCGCGTTCGCCGCATCGGGTGTCAGTGGCCGCTGCATCGCGTCTTCGAGCGCCCCGGCCGCTTGCTGGGTGGCTACGACAGCATCCAGACGCGCGACCTCGCTGGCTTGGTAGTCCGCTTTCGCCTGCGTGAACGTCAGTCGATCCTCACTGCCCGCCGCAAAACTTGCGGCGTGGCTGTCGAGCTGTCTGCGCGCGGCGCCCCGGTGCGCGTCGGACAGCTGCAGCGCGTCGATGCTGGACCTATAACGCGCCAGTGCGCGTTCGAGGTCGCTCAGGATCATGTCCTGCAGTGCCGCGGTGCGAGCCGCAGCTTCCTTGCGCTTCGCTTCCGCCTGGGCGATGCCGCCCTGGTTCTGGTCAAAGATCGGCAGCGAGATGCCGGCGACGCCGAACGCGATCTTGTGAGTGCCGGTGTCGTACGTGTAGCCGGGCCCCAGGTGAATGTCGGGGTATTGCTTCGCAACCTCGAGTTGCAGCGCCGACTCGGCCGCCGCGTATTCGGCGAGCGAGCCCAGCAGGTCGGCGCGATGCAGGATCGCGTCGCGTTGTGCATCGGCCGCCGGTGGCGGGAGCGGTGCATGGTCGAAGGCGTCCATGTCGAGCTGGACGCCTTCGAGCGCGGACACCGGCACGCCGATCGCAGCGGCCAACTGCGCGCGTGCATCCTGTTCGATGCTTCGGGCGGCCGTCAGATCGATCTGCGCCTGCGTGGCCGCCAGTACGGCGGCGTCGACATCACGACCGGCGTTTTCGCCAACTGCGCGGCGTTTGGTGACCATCGCGACGATCTGCTGCCCGGCTTCGGCCTTACGTGACAGGAACGCGCTGCGTTCACGGGCCGCATAGAGCGTCAGCAGTGCGTCGCGCACCTGCGCGCGGACCTTCCACGCCTCGTTTCCGATGGCCAGGCGCGCGGCTTCGGACAGGTGCGACGCCTGATCGACGCGGTAGCCGCGCTTCCCCGCCGTCTCGATCGGGATATCGAGGGCCGGGCCTGTGGTGAATGGCTCACCCGGTCCCGGGTTCGGCGTGGCCCACTGGAACGGCAACTGAAGCACCGGGTTCGGGATCGCATCGGCGACGTCGATGCCTGCTTTGGCGGTACCCCATTGGGCGCGGACGACATCGAGCGCCGGACTGTAGTACCACGCCGCGAGCGTGAGCAGTTCGCGATTCCATCGCGGCAGCGGCCACGGCTCGACATCGTGGCCGAGCTCACGAACGAGGTACGCGTGCAGATTGTTGCTGTCCAGCGTTCGCTGCTCGAACTGTTGGGCAAGCTGGACCGGCGCGATCGGCTGGGGGTGATAGGTCGCGCACCCCGCCAGCAGGGCGCACACAACCGGCAGTGCTCGGCGCATGGGGCATCCGTGGGTTCAGTGGCCGCCCCTGTGGGCGGCTCGAGACCCCGATGCTACGCAACCGGTTGTGAAGTTTTCGTCAAGAAGGGATCGATCCGACATGGCGCCCCGACGAGGCGGGATTGGCCGGCGGCAGGCGGAGCGAGATACGGGTGCCCCGGCCTGGGCCGCTGACCACTTCGATGGCCCAACCATACCGGTCGCAGAGCTTTTTCACGATCGACAGGCCGATACCGAAGCCGGGGGCTGACCTCGGTGCATCCCCCGCCTGATAGAAGCGCGTGAAAACATGCGGCACCGCTTCCGTCGGAATGCCCGGTCCCGTGTCCTCGACATTCAGCCAGCCGCTTTCGTACACGAAGCGTATCCGGCCGTGGTCGGTATAACGGACGGCATTGTCGATCAGGTTCGACAGTACGATGGCAAGTGCGGACTGGTTCGCGAGAAGGTGAAGATCGCGGTCCAGATCGATTGCCGCATCAATCTGTTTGTCCAGTAGACGATCCGCGAACGGAGTCAGCGCGGTCTCAATCAGCCGCGCGATGTTCTGCGGTTCGATATCCTGCGCCGAATCCTCACGGGCCAGCGCCAGCAACGCGTTGACCAACTCGCGCATGCTGTCTGCCGCACGGTCGATCTGTCGCAGTCGCACCCTGGATTTCGCACCGATCACGGGATCCTGTTCGAGCAGCTCGCAACTCGTCTTGATGGTAGTGAGCGGGGTGCGCAGTTCGTGACTGATGTTGCCGGTAAATTCCTTTTCGCGCTCGATCATGTCCGCCATGCGGTGGTGGTAGTCATTAAAAACCCCGACGAGTTCGACGACTTCCGCTTCATCGTAACGCCCGGGATTGATCGACGTCGACTCCCCCGCACGGAGTGCCTTGACCTGCCGCGCGAAACCAGCCACCTGGCGCACGAGCAGTCCGGCAAGACCATATGCCAGCCAGATCGTCAGCAGCGCGAACACGCCCGTGCCAGCCATCAGCGCGTTGATCACCTCCTTGAACCGCTTTTCGTACGCACTGAAGTTGTAGACCCGGTACAGCCGGGTTGCGCCGAATGGCACGATCGCGACGTGAATCTCGCGACCATCCAGGATGAGTTCGTGCGTACCGTCGGGGAAGTGCACGATCGTGTCGGGTAATGCAACCGGCGTACGATCGGCTGCGGACACGTAGCCGTTCACGCGCGCGTCGTAGGGTGGCAACAGCGCTGCGTCGCTCTCGTATGAATTCACGACACTGGCAACGTCGTCGCGGATCAGCGCGCCGATCAGTTTCTCTTCCTGCGCTTCGGCGAGCGCTTTCACGCCGAGCGCTTGCGCGACGAGCAACAGGATCGTCACGGCGGAGAAGACCAGTGCGACCTTGAAGCGCAGGCTACGACGCATGGCCGACGTCCACCACGAGCCGGTACCCCAAACCGTGCACCGTCTCGATGAGATCGCTGCCGCCGTTCGCGGTAAGCGCCCGTCGCAACGTGTACACGTGCGAACGCAGCGTGTCGCTGTCCGGCATCTGCTCGCCCCAGATCTCCGTTTCGAGCTCGGCCCGGCCCAGGACCCGATTTGGGGATTGCATCAGAATGCGCAGCAGCTGCAGGCATTTGGGTGGCAGCTTGACGGGCTGCCCGCCGCGCTCGACGCCGAGGGTCGTCAGGTCAAGACGCACGTCCGCGCAGCAGAGCACGCCTTGGGTGACCTGCCCCTTGTAGCGCTTAACGAGTGCGCCAAGCCGCGCGCCGACCTCCTTCAGCGAGAACGGCTTGACCAGATAATCGTCTGCGCCGTGCCCAAAACCCTCGAGCCTGTCCTCGAGCGCGTCTCGCGCCGTCAGCATCAGTACGGGTGTGTCTCGGTGTGCTTCCTCGCGCAACTTGCGGCACAGCGTCAAGCCATCCATGCCCGGCAACGACAGGTCGAGCAGAATCGCGTCCCATGACTGGCTCAGCGCAAGCTGCAAGCCCGCAGGACCGCTCGACGCGGTATCGACTTCATAACCGGCACTCTCCAGATAGTCGTAAAGGTTGGCCGCGATACTGGCATCGTCTTCGATGACAAGGACGCGCAAAAATTTTCTCCCACAGTCGGCTGGCGATACCGATTGTGCCATGCGAGCGACCAGTCCCGGCATCCTTGACCTCCCCGTCGGAATGTCCATAGTAGGAACGTGGGGAGCGGTAACTTGACGGCTGCCGGAACAATTCCGCAAGGTCGCTTGTTATTCGTAATGGCTGCACGATGGAACGTAAGCGATCAATGAACGACACCCTTTCGTCGCGAGGCTGAATCGCAGAGGCTATCGTCCGGCCGGCGATGGATCGCCGGCCGGACGAAAAACAACGCCGTGGACAGCCCGTCAGTGATGAAGATAGATCGAGCGCGACGCAGCGTGTGTCGTGAGGGCATGCCCCGAGTTACTACCCGCGGATGGTGCGGAGCCGTAACCTGTTGTGTCGGCCTGGGCAGTCGACTGGGACGAGTTCAGCCGCGCTTGTGCCTGCTGGATGGATTGCGGATAGTGAATGTCTTTGCGGGCCGGGTTGTATCCGGCGTGCTCGATCTGAACGAGTTGTGCACGAACTTCCGCTCGCGTAAGACCTTGTCCCGCGAACGCAAATGCAGGAACCACCGCAAGTGCCAGCATGACGGTTCGAATGGCGAGTTTCATGGCCTTGATCTCCAGTGAGTTGGGAAGGGCAGTCACACGATCTGCGATGCCGTAGAAACAGCATGCGCCTTCCGAACTGAAGATAATGTTAACGATGACGTTGATGAGGCGGTTCGAGAGTGCAATGCGAATGTGCGGTGCGCGGGCCCAGGTGGGCGTTTCGCGCCGGCCTATCACAGCGGGAAAGGTGTCGGAACAAAAAAAGACCCGGACTCGCACCGGGTCGAACGAGCGCGGCGAACGACAAGCAACGAATTTCAAGCATTGATTGTTGCTTGCTGCGTTTACCGTCACTCTGCGTGGACGAACGAAACAAGAGCCGCACGGTATCGAACGGGCGCGGCATATGCACGTTGCCATGCCATACTTAAGTTATCCTTAAGCTGCACGGAAAGGGTAGAGCGAACACTGAACTCTTGATATGAGACTCAGCGAGCGATACGGTGCCCGAGTCCAGGCACTCGCCTGGCGAGACTCCTGACTTGATCGAGGAAAAGCGCGAAGCCTGCGGCAGCGATGCCGACGCCGAGCACCCACGGAAGGGGAAGCGCGGTCACGAGCACGCCTGAAAGCACGAGACCGCAGACAATCGCGGTATCGACAACCGACGAGAAGACCAGCCAGCGACTCGGTTTCGAGTCCCATAGATGGTTCTGCGCCCGGAGCACATAGATCATCGATTGGTTGCCGAACGCGATGGCAAGAAAGGCCAATGTCTGTACGGCGTGCGGCGGCAATTGGCCACCGAATGCACCGACTGCGACGACCCCTGCCGAAAACACAAGCTTGCATCCGCCGAAGAACGCCGCAGTAAAGACGATCTGCTTCATGTTCCAGTTCTGAGGCTCGCGTCGCGGCTCGACGTGGTCGGTGGTCAGCGACATAGTCAAGAAATCGTTGGTGACGAGCAGGATGATCATGATCATCGGTGTGATCACCGGTTGGTGTAGCGCGATGAGTCCATATGCCATCAGCAGCACGACCTCGATTTTCTTCACGAGCATGTTCAAGGTATAGGTGAGCAACCGGCGGAATGCCTTTCGGCCCTCAATGATGGCTGCAACGACCCCGGATAGCCCTGGCTCGGTAAGCACGATCGCAGCGGCTGCCTTTGCTGCATCACTGGCGCTCGCCACTGCAATGCCGACTTGCGCCTGACGCAGGGCAGGCGCATCGTTGACGCCGTCGCCGCACATGCCGACGATGTGACCGCTCACCTGAAATGCCTGTACGAGGTGATATTTGTCTTCAGGCATCACACGCGCGAATACATCGAAACCCGATAGCGCGGCCCCGTTGAATCCATCATCGTGCGGACCGGGCTCCGGGCGCAGTCCGACGTCTCGCGCAATAGCGGTCGCCGTCGCGGCCGAGTCGCCCGTTACCATGACCGTTCGTACCCCCAGATCGCGAAGCGACGCGATCAGGCTTGCTGCATCCTCGCGAGGTGGATCGCTGAGGGCGATCAGACCGGCTAGGACGGCTTGCGTGGCAGCGGCTTCCACCGCAACTGCGATGATTCGGTTCCCCCGGCTCGCCAGGTCATCCGCTTTCCGGCGCACGTCCGGCTCGACATTCGCGATTCTCTCGATGGCCTGCAATGCTCCCTTCGCGACACGCATCTGTCCACCGTCGGAAGCGTGGAAGCAGGCCTGCGACATCTTCGTGTCCGGATCGAATGGTTCGCGACGAGTCATGTGATCCTCGACGCCGACGTTGTCTCTCAAAGCTGCCGCTCGAAGGATCGCAGCATCGAGCGGCTCGTCGCCTGTCGGCTCGCAGGTCAGCGCCGCGAGGTGCAGGATCTGCTCAGTCGTGAAGCCGGGCATCGGCACGATCTCGGCGATTTCCGCCGTGTTTTGCGTCAGCGTACCGGTCTTGTCGGAGCAAAGTACGTCCATGGCTGCGGCTTCGTGGACAGCTGACAGGCTGGTCAGCAGCGCGCCCCGTCGACTGAGCGTAAGCGCACTGAGCGCGGCGGAAAGCGTGAACGTCGCCGGTAGTGCCACGGGCACCGATGCGAGCAGCATCGTCAGCGCGAGACGAAGCAATTCCGCTGTGGCGAAGCCGAGTTGGAGGGCGTAGCCTAGCGCAGCCAGTGCGACGACTCCGTTAATTGCGCCCAGGTTACGGACTGTTGCCAGCACTGTGTGCTGTTCGGCGCTCGGTGCACGCGCGATGCGCACCAGTTCGACGGTCCTGCCGAAATATGTGCGTGTGCCGGTGGCCGCGACAACGCCGAATGCGTGACCGCGCTTCACGATTGCACCGGCATAAATCGTTGCGCCGACCGAAATGTCCACAAGCGCGGATTCTCCTGTCAGCATCGACTGATCGGCGGCGACGGATCCGCTCGTCACGCGCACGTCCGCAGGGGAGACCGAACCGATCGGGAGTTCGATCGCATCGTCGGGCACGAGTTCGGCGGCCGGAATCCGGTGCCATTTCCCGTCGCGGCACACTCGGGCCGTCGGTTCGAGCCGCTTCCGCAGAATCGATAGTGCGGCGGAGGCGCGTTGCTCTTGCGCAAGAGACAACGCGATATTGAACGCAAGGAGCAAGCCGATGATTGCTGCCTCGATATAAGCACCGAGCAAGATTTGCAGGGCAATTGCGCCTTCCAGCAGCCATGGCACTGGCGCCCACAACTTGGTCAGCAAGAGTCGTCTGAAGGAGGGCAGCGTTTCGCCAACCACATTGGGGCCGAATCTGATCCTACGCTGCTGCGCTTCGGCGGTCGAAAGGCCCGTCGGGATGGCGGTCGTCGTGGATTCGGCCGCGGGTGACGCGTCCTGAGTACCCGCGACCGAGGATGACGAGCTTGCGGACAATGGCATGTCGCTGTAATCGAACGGCTCGATACACGGACAACGGCGGAAACCGCCTTCCGCGCTACCGAAGCACTGAATAGTCGGCTTGTGCGAGTGGACGCTTGGAGATTATCCAGCGTCGATCCCGCGGCCGTTGATGTGCGTCAATACAACTCAGGAATTCCTGCCCTCAAGCTTGTCGAACGTTTTCAGCAGGTCGCTCAACGCTGCCGTGCAATTGCCTTGAATCGGGTGATCAGCCCGCAGCGCTTCGAGGGCACGGTCGATTGCCTTGTCGAGTTCATGCCAATCCGCAGCCGCGCGCGGTTTCAAACCGGCTTCCGCGCTGTCCCACGCAACCTCCAGATCCTTGATGCGTGTCCTGCCGCCCGTGAGATCACCTTTCGCCACGAGAGTGGATACGTCGGTTGCGATTGCACGGAATTGGGAGAGGTCGCCGAGTCTCGATACGTTCGACGATGCGCCGCGCTGCGCATCGGTCGCGCTGGACGCCGGTGCCGCCACAGCAGGACTATCGGTTTGCTTTGAGCAGCCGGTGGCGAGAGCAAGCATCGTGCACGCGGTAAGCGCGACGAGCAGACGTGAAGATGCGATTCGATCATTCATGAAGAAGCCTCGCCTCGAGGTTTGTTAAGGAAGTCACTCGACCGCTTCTGCACGCGCGCGACTGCTGGCGCCGAACTGCGCGAAAGCGACGAGCACGATGATCACGGACAGGAACAGTAGGCTCGTCGATGCAGCACCCAGACCGAACCCGCCGTAATTGCGCGATTGGGTGAGCAGATCGCCGAGCGATGCACCGAACGGTCGCGTAAGGATGTACGCAATCCAGAAGGTGAGCACCGCGTTGACGCCGCTGCTCCATGCGACATACACCAGTGCAAGCAGCACGCCGAATACAACGGTACCCAGCGAGAAACCGAGCCCCAAGGCTTCGGTCGCGAGATCGCCCGCAGCGGTACCCAGTGCGAACGTGCACAGAATCGCCGACCAATAGAACAACTCACGCTGCGGCGTGTCGATTGCATCGATCGACAACGTCCCTTCGATCCGATACCAAATCGTGAAGATCGCGGCGAGAGCGACGGCGAACACGCCTGTGCTGACATACAGACTGACGCCGAGGCCGTCAGTGAGCAGATCGGTGATCTGGGTTCCGACGATGCTTACCAGGACGACCGTGAGCCAGTAGATCCACGGAGTGCAGCGTGAGCTAAAGTCGGAAGTGGTGT